>NZ_JBHXTM010000012.1:0-28086 GCF_042677325.1 Streptomyces sp. NPDC127117 | reverse complement strand
GCGGGCTCATACCCCCCCGCGGGGGGGGTGGGTTTTTTTGTGTGGGGGGGCGGCCGCCGGGGGGGGGGGGGGGGCCCCCCCCCCGCCCCCCGCGCCCCGCACGTACAACCACCGTCATGATCAAGCGCTTCGTCCGGCGCGGCGTACCCGCGTTCGCTCTCGTCCCCCTGCTCCTGGTCGGGCCCGCAGCCCTGCGGCCCGACCCCGCGTCGGCGCACTCCGCGCCGGACTCCCGCACCCCTGTCCAACTGCTCGCCATCAACGACGTGCACGGCAACCTGCTCCCCGTGGACGGCGCGGCCGGACGCATCACCCACCGCGGTCCGGCGATCCAGGCCGGTGGGCTCGCCCAGATGGCCACACTCCTCGACGAGGCCCGCGAGGGACGGACCAACTCCCTCACCCTCGGGGCCGGCGACATGATCGGCGGCAGCCCGCTGCTCTCGGCGCTCTTCCATGACGAGCCGACGGTCGACGCCCTCGAAGAGCTCGGGCTCGGCGTGACCTCCGTCGGCAACCACGAGTTCGACGAGGGCCCGGCCGAGCTCCGGCGAATGGTCGACGGCGGCTGCCACCCCAAGGACGGCTGTGCCCCCGACGCCCCCTACCAGGGCGCGGACTTCGCCTATCTCGCCGCCAACGTCACCGAACGCGGCAGTACGACCCCGCTGCTGAAGCCGTACACCGTCAAGACCCTGCCGAACGGTCAACGTATCGGTTTCATCGGCCTGGTCACCAAGGAAGCCCCCGGCTCCATCAACTCCGCCATGATCCGGGACGTCGAGTTCCACGACGAACTGCCGGTGATCGAGCGGTACTCGCAAGAGCTCACCAGGCAAGGCGTGCATGCCCAGGTCGTCCTGCTCCACGAGGGCGAGGCGGTCTCCGGTCAGGCCGGTGCGGGCTGCGACGACGGCGGCCCCGGCACCGGGCTCGGCGGCCGGATCAAGGACATCGCCCGGCGGACGGTGCCGGCGGTCGACCTGATCATCAGCGGTCACTCCCACTCCTCCTACGAATGCACGGTGAACGACCCGGCCGGCCATCGACGCCTGGTCACTCAGGCCGACTCCTTCGGCCGCTCCTTCACCGACCTGCGCTTCGACCTCGATGCCGCCGGGGAGGTGGTGCGCAGCACCGAGCGGGCGGAGTTCCGCCCCGTACCGGTGGGCACCCCGCAGCAGCCGGCCATGGCCAAGCTGATCGATACCTGGCGGGCACGCTCCGAGGACGTGGCGAACCGGGTCGTCGGATACATCTCGGCAGACATGCCGGGCCGTGGCTCCCCCCTGCCCGAGACACCGCTGGGCAGCTTCATCACGGATGCCCAGGTCGCCGCAGGCAAGGTTCACGGAGCCGACCTCGCCCTCATGAACCCCGGCAGCATGCGCGCCGACCTCGTCTTCCACGACGGGGGTGCCGTCACGTACGCGGATGCCTACCGGGTCCAGCCCTTCGAGAGCCCGTTGTGGGTCCTGCCGTTGACCGGCGCACAGCTCATCACCGCACTCCAGCAGCAGTTCACCGGCGTGAACGCGGACAGCCCGCGCTTCCTCCAGCTCTCCCGGGGACTCAACTACTCCGTCGACATGAGCCGCACCGGCGCCGACCGCCTCCTCGCGGACACCGTCAGGGTCGACGGACAGCCGGTGGACCGGGACGCCACGTACAAGGTGGCCCTGAACGAGTTCCTGGCGAACGGCGGCAACGGCTTCAGCGTCTTCGGCGAGATCACCTCGCGAGAAGGCGGCGACGTCTCAGAACTGGAGGCGCTGATCGACCATCTCAAGACCACGACGGCCGACAACCCGGCCATTCCTCCGGCACCGGGCCGCATCACTTTCGTCACCCATTGACCGCACAGGGCCGGTTCACGTGAACCGGACCACCGAAGACCGGTGGTCCGGTCCACGTGCGGACGCGGCGCTTCGGACTTCCACCGCCGGCGGTGCGTGCCGCGCTGGTCGGGTGAATGACCGGCGAGTGGTGTGCCCGTCCGCCGACAGCAGGGCGACCATCGAGGAATGGCTGTCTCCGAGGGAAAGGGCTTTTCCCATGCGTCGTGCACTGATCATCGTCGATGTGCAGAAGGACTTCTGCGAGGGCGGCAGCGTTCCGGTGAAGGGCGGCGCGGACCGGGCCTCCGCCATCGCCGAGCTGCTCCGGCACTCGGACGGGCAGTACGCCTTCGTCGTCGCCACTCGTGACCACCACATCGACCCGGGTGCCCACTTCTCCGAGAACCCCGACTTCCAGGACTCGTTCCCCGTGCATTGTGTCGTCGGCAGTGAAGGGGGCGAGTTCCATCCGGACTTCGCGCCCGCCGTGGACTCCGGGCACGTCGACGAGGTCGTCTTCAAGGGCGCGCACTCCGCTTCGAAGAGCGGATTCGAAGGCTTCACACAGCACGGTACGACGTTGTCCGACTGGCTGAGGGCCCGCGATGTCACCGATCTCGACATCGTAGGCATCGCAACCGATCACTGCGTGAAAGCCACCGCACTGGACGGGGTACGAGCGGGCTTCACAGTGAGGGTCCTGCTCGACTACACCGCCGGCGTCGCCCCCGACACCACGCGCACCGCCCTCGACGAGCTGCGCCGTGCCGGCGTCGCGCTGAGCGGAGAACCTGTCGTCGTCGCCTGACCGGGTCAGCCACTCACAGCCCACTGAGACGCAGCCGGGATCGACCGCGCACCGTTCACCTCACCCCGGCGAGCCGGGGCGACAGGCCGGCGGGCTGCTCGCGGCCGTGTCCCCGGTGACAAGGACGTCGCCGAAGGGGCCGGAACTGTGCAGGATCGCCTCCGGGTACGCCCGCGGTCCTGTGCTCCGCCCCCCTCTGGGAAAATTACTTGCATGAACCAAAGAAATACGACGGCCTCCCCGCCCGAGCAGGGTGACTCCCTCTTCGTCATCGCGGCCGCGGTCGTCGAGGACGGACGGCTCCTGGTGGTGAGCAAGAAGGCAGCGCCCGATGTCTTCTACCTCCCCGGCGGGAAGCCCGACGCCGATGAGGAAACGCTGGAGACACTGGCACGGGAACTGGAGGAAGAGCTCGGCGTTCAACTGCTGGAACCCCGCTTCCTCGCCGACATCGAGGCCGTCGCAGCGCTGGAGGGCACGCCCATGAAGATGACGGTCTTCGAGGGACGCCTCAGCCGGCCGCCCAGGCCCGCCGCCGAACTCGCCCACATGAGATGGGTGTCCGGCGGCGAAGACGGCCTTCACCTCGCTCCCGCCGTACGGGACCACGTGCTCCCCCTGCTGCGACGAAACGGCGCACTCGCGGCGTAGCGCGTCCCTCATCGGTCGAGGGCCTTGTGGAGCGGCCGGGAGATCCTGGTGACGGACCTGTCGACGACGGGAACCATGGCCTCCACCAACTCCGTCCGGCGTTCGGGAAGCGACCACCACGTCGTCACCCGACGTGCGGCGCCGCCGCCTGAAGGCAATACGGTCCAGGTGGCGGATCCTGCCGCCCGGACGGATCGCGGAGATCGTCCCGGCCGTGCTGCGTCACAACCAGCGCCCGGCTGACATGGCGGGGGGCAACAACGTGTCCGAGACCACCGTCCGCCGCCGGCGCGACGAACTGATCGTGCTGCTCGCCGCGCAGGCCCCGCGCCTGGACCACGCCCTGAAGAAGATCGCCGAGCGGGGCGGAGAAGTGGTCCTGACCGACAGCACCCTCTTCCCCACCCTGCGCCGTACCGGAAGAGCCGACCGACGGAACCACTCCGGCAAACACCGCCGTTACGGCCCGCACTTCCTCGCCCTCACCGACGAGAGAGGCCGCCTGATCCGGATATCCGCCGCCCGCCCCGGCCGCACCCACGACAGCACCGCCGCCCGCCACGATCACGCCCGGCTCACCTGCACGCCGCCGGCCTCGGGGCCCTCGCGGACCTCGGCTCCCGCGCCCTGGACAACGACGTACGTGACCCCATGATCGTTACCGGCTCACCGCGACCCGCGCTCACAAGCTCACCCCAAGCTCACTCCAGGCCAGAAGGACGCCATCCGCGTGCTTGCCACCGGACGCGCACCAGCCGAACACGGCTTCGCCCACCTCAAGAACTGGCGGACCCTCACCCAACTCCGCACAAACCCCGCTCGTGCCACCCGCCTCCTGCACGCTCCGCTGGTCCTGGTGCACCTCGAAGTCAACCGCCGACTGTCTTCGATGGGTGGAGGGGTCTCCCTGCAGGAAGGGGAGTCAGCTCCACCGTCGATATGCGCCTCAGCTGGATTCCTCGCTGCTGCGCCGATCCGTAGGTTCATGTCATGACGGTTTCAACCAGGCACTTACCGCTCGTCAACAGGCGACGTGGTCTGTTCATCTTTCTCGGTGTCGCTTACATCGGCATGTGGGCGGCCATGTCACCGCTCCTGGCCGGCGGTTACCGGCGCGGTGACGCACGCGAGGAGACCGGTGCACTGGAGCAGGTGTGCATCGCGGCCGCGATGCTGGCGCCTGCCCTCGCCGCAATCCTCGTCGTCCGCTGTGTCGAGCGCAGCGGCCGGGTGCGGGACACACTCGCCCTGCGCTGGACGAAGCCCTGGGGGCGTGCCGCACGGGCGTGCCTGATGGCCTTCGTCGTCCCCGCCGGCCTCACCACGGCTGCTCTTGCCATCGGCACCTTCGCCGGCCGCTACCCATTCGGTGGAGTGCACTGGAACGGGCTCGGGGCGTGGGCGGCCGCAGCGGTGCTGAACATGCTGGTGTCGCTGCCGCTGTTCTTCGGCGAGGAACTGGGCTGGCAGGGCTACCTTTTTCCGCGCCTCGCACAGGACGGTGACCGTCGGAGCCTGATACGGGCGTACGTGATCACCGGCGCGGCCTTCGCCCTGTGGCACCTGCCCACGCTGCTGATGGGCGGCCAGTACCCGGGTCGGCCCTGGTATGTGTCGGTGCCCGCCATGCTGGTGAGCTGCCTCCTCATCCTGCCGGTCTTCACATGGCTGCGTCTGCGCTCCGGCTCGGTCGTACCCGCTGTCATCGGCCACGCGTTCGTGAGTTCGGTGAGTGTCGCCATGGTCACGGAGTTCGCCGATTCCAAGGCAGCACTGGATCCCCTGCACATGAGCATGGCCGGATGGCCCGGCTGGATCGTCACAGGCGCGTTCGTCGCCTTCCTGGCGCTGACCGGCCGGCTCCAGCCGTCCTTCTACACGGCCCGAACCACGGCCCGAACCACTGCCGCACACGATCAGCGTGAGTTCTCCGGAGACCGCACACCAGCCCTTTGACCGTGACTTCAAGTTGGCGGAGACTCAGTGTGTTCCTGTGGGGACTGCGGGGACTGCGGGGTCTCCGGGGCGCTCCGGCGCCTGCTGAGAAGTGTGGCGATCGGGAGGGCTGCCGCCAGGCCGCTGAGGAGGATCGCTGCGAGCGCGCCCAGGACGGCAGGCTGGTTGGCGAAGGCGAGGCCGATGGCGGCCAGTGCGGGGCCGGCATTGCGCACCGAGGCGACACCTCCCATGGTGGTGCGGCGTGCCGTCGGACCTGTGGCCAGCAACGTTCCGACGGCGAAGGCGAAGACCGCGAGCAGGAACCCCGCAAGCAGGGCGAGTGAGCCGAAGAGGGCGACGACATCCTGCCAACTGCCCAACAGCATCCCCGCCAGCACGATCAGGAACGTGATGTTGGAGATAGCGGCCGCCGTGGGGTGCCACGCCTGCGCGGTGGGCTGCGCGTAGCGGCGCAGGAGCAGACCGATGGCGAACGGGACGAGTTGCAGGAGTGCAACCGTCCGCACCAGCGCACCGACGTCGAGGGAGACCTTGGTTCCGATATCGGCGGCGGTGAGGATGGCGTTGACGGTGGGGGCGAAGGTGAGGCTGCCGACGGAGGCGAGCAGTACCTGCATCGCAGCGCCCGCGACGATGTCGCCCTTCTGTACCGCGGCCAGCTTCGCTCCGAAGGGACCGCCCGGGGACGAGGCGATCAGGACGAGGGCGATGAAGGAGGCCGAGGGCAGGCCCAACAACGCTGCGATGCCCCAGCCGAGGAGCGGAATGGCCACCATGTTGGCGAGCAGCGCCGACAACAGCAGCGGAAGGTCGGCGAAGACACCGCGAAGTGCCGGGACGGTGGCCCTCAGGCCGGCAGCGAACATGGTGGCCGCGATGAAGATGACGGTGACCGCGTTGAGGACGAGATGCAGGGCGTCCATGACCGCTTTCCCTCGGAGGCCGGGCCACCTCGCGGACGTGCCACAATGCGCGTCCCGACCTCTCAGTCGCGAAGGTCCCCGAGCCAGCGCAGGGCGCTCAGGCCGGGCAGGAAGCAGTACTCGCCTCCTCGGGTGACGACGAACCGGGGCAGCGGGGCGAGGCGGCGCCGCACCGGCCGCCGGGGAATGGTGAAACCGGCCTCTCCGTCCGCGGACCCGACGACGGGATCCCTCGTCCTGCCCGCCCCGAAGAAGACACCGTCGTTCATCCACTCCGACTGGACGAACTCGAACTGCCGCCCCGGATGGGCGCCGATGAACGCGAACATCAGGCCGCGGTCCACTCCGTCGTCCTTCCATACCCCATCGGGCAGCGGCGGACCGTAGACGGCGCCGCGCCGGATCATGCGGTGCAGCCTCACCTCTCCGGCCACCGAGGCGTCGCGCGGGTTCGCCCGGCGGATATGGCAGCCGCCCGGAGTGATGAACCCCGTCGGATCGTCCCCGTACAGGAAGGAGTTACGGCGGTGCGGGTCGGCGCCGACGGCGGGGTCATCGTGTTGAGGGGCCAGCGCCAGAGGGGTTCCGCTGCGCCAGCGGCCCATGATCTTGGCCGCGACCATTTCCTCGTCCTGGGCCCCTGCGGAGTTGTCCCTCAGGTAGCGCCTGAACCCGGCGACGTTCTGGTGGAGTTTCCGGAAGACCACGTAACTGCCGTTGCGCCCCAGCACAGGCGGCTGCGGCGTCCGGACGCCACCGATCTCATCCGGATAGCCGAGAACGAACTCACCGCCTCTCAGCGGCACTTCCAACTCATTGGACCCAGGGACGCCGCTGCCTTCGATGGCCGGGTGGCTGACACCGTCGCGATACCCGAAGTGCTCTTTCTCGGTGGGCAGCGCGTAACAGTTCTGCCGCCAGATCGCCGTCACACCGGGGAGGCGGTCGTAGGCGGGCCGGGCCCGGTCCACAGCTGCCTCCAGGCGCGGGGCATCGGGCGCGACCGCCGTGATCACCACATGCACGTCGCGCGTGCCGAGCGGCGCTTCCCAGTTCTCCGGGCTGCTCGCACCCTCGTCGCACAGCGCCCCGGCGCGGGCGGCCATGCCCTGCCGGAACTCCCACGCGAACGTGTCCAGCGCTGCGCGTGGCACCCCCAGCGCCTCCAGGCCCCAGTACGTGACGGCGACGCTGACCCAGGTGTCCCCGAGGGGGCTCGACGAATCGGCGGCCGAGGTCACCGCCGAACTCGCCCGCCGCATCAACTCCCGGCCCTGGGCCCGGTCGTCGATGCGGAAGATCAGGTATGTCGCCGCGTAGGGGGTCGGCCGGGGGCTGAGGACCCCGGCCTGAATGTCGTCCAGTTCCAGTGGGACGTCCGTGGGTGCGCTCACGTGGGTCTCCCTGCAGCGTCGCTACGAGACGAGGTTGCGCCAGAAGTTCCGCAGGCTGTCGTCGGCACCGAAGAGAGTGCTGAAGATCGTTGAGTCGGCCAGCAGCACGTCTGCCGCGCGGTCACCGCCCGGAGGCATCCACAGGAACATGTTGAACTCGGTGTTTCCGTCCTCGGTGAACGGATGGGGCCGGGAAACGTCGATCGGCTGCCGGGCCAGTACATGGATGTCGTTCGGCTCATCGGCCGTCACCGCATAGTGCGGCAGGTGCATGTGGAAGTTGAAGTTCGTGACTCCTTGCAGCCACCCCCTCTCATCCAGGTCCCTGAACGTGGACAGCGGGGCGATCCGCTTGTCCGCGTCCGTGGCGGGGCGCAGCCCGTATCGGTTGATCACCGGCACGCCCAAGCCCTTCATCAGGTCCCTGACGTAGGTGGCGAACCGCTGCTGGCGCGGCACCAGGGGATCGCCGTGATGCCGGTACTCCGTCTCCCGTACGGACAGATCGTCCGACGCGCCGACATCGTGATGGGGCCCCAGGACGAGGCGGGCGTCCTCCCGGGCGAGGAAGGTCTCCAGGGCCTCGATCTCTCCGTCCTGGGCCTCCTGCCCTGTGATCATGTGATCCAGTCCGAACACGAACAAAACGTCCGTGTCGGCAAGCACGCGCTCGTCGATGGGAGTGTGAGAGCCCGCCTGGTCGATGCGCTGGTACACCGGAACGGGATGCCCGGTCACTTCCTCGACGAATTCCTGGAACGGCACCCAGGCCCAGAAGAAGAGTTCGAGGGAGCCGGCGATGCCCTGCTGGAACTGATACGGGTCCGACCATTTCGGCTCCTCGTAGGCAGGCCACGCCACGCGTCTGACCTCGGTCATTGTCGAGAAGCGGTTGTCCAGCTCGGCCGCGTTCCGACCCGCTTCGGCCGGATAGCTCCACGAGACGTAGACGCTCACACGCTTCCCGCCGGGGGTGTACTCCCGTGGGGTATGGCGCTGGTTGTATGTCCGCGCGGTCCTGGCTCTGCTCATGTCTGGAAGCCCTCACTGCATCTGGTCGAGCATCTCGGACAGGGCACTCTTGATCCGCAGTGCCTTCTTGATCTCGTCCGCCGTCACATACGGATACTCTCCGTACTCGATGAAGCTCGGACAGTGGTGCTCGCGGACGAACCTGGTGAACGCCTCCGGGTTGGTCCGCCAGTCCTCCGGGAACCCCTCCAGATGCTCGAACGCCGTGCTCACACCCGCTTTCGAGAAGAGCGCGATGGCGTCCTCGGTGTACTTGTCGAAGTCGGTGTCGAAGATCCCCTGATACATGAAGCGTGTGTCGCCGTCGAAGAGAACCCAGCGCAGATAGTGCAGCTTCAACGGCGCGAGAAGGTACGGATCCCGTTCCAGCGCCTTGGCCAGTGAGTATCCGTACTCGCGCACCGCGTCGGCGTGGCCCGGTTTGACCCGCGCGATGATGGTGAATCCGTAGCACGCCGGAGTCCTCGGAAAGATGGGCCCGTACTTGCCCTGTTCGAGATGATCGGTCTCCTTGGGGAGGACGACCGCCTGCGGCTTGATCTCCATGTCCGCTCCTCCCGCCGTCCAATGGACGGGGCGAGTCCATTTTCCCGCCCCATCGGGGGGCGCGCCTGCTGAGCAGGAGACGGTGGCCGTTCCTCGGGGGCGGCCGGATGATCCCTCAGGCCCGGAGGCCGGATCCACGGCCGTGAGGTGTGAAGCGGGCCGGACATCCCCAGCTGCTTTCCGGCTCAAGGGCGCTGGAGTTCAACGAGGAGGAATGCTCATCCGGACGAAGTCGCTGAGGACTCCGACCGTTGCACTGGCCCCCGCCACGGTCCTCGCCGACCGCGAAGCTTGCTGACCCCCGGGACAGCGTCTGCTGCATCGATGCTTCCGCAGCTCGCTGGATGCACGTGTGCTTCGTCAATAACACCGGTCACAAGCTGGTCAGGATGGACCAGCCTCTCGACCCACCTACATAGGGCACGTCGTTTCATTTGGCGAGGCGACAGCAGGTGAGGCCAACGCCAACCCCAGCCCCGACCCCGACGCCAACCCCGACGCCGACAACGACGAGGAATTGCTCGGCCGCGGGGTTCATGGCGGCAGCGGTGGAGCCGGCAGCAGCAAGCCAGGACAGCTTCCGCTCGGCCGCCCGGCGATGGGCGGCCGACCCGCTGCACAGCCCCGTCGCATTCCGCCGGGACTGTGCGTTCAGGTCCGCCCCGGCGGCACAGCCGGACACTCGCCCCGGGCTGGGCCCGCTGGGGCCTCTCGTCCGGATCACGCCGGGCTCGCGTGCCTTGGTGTCGCACTTCGCCGTGTTGTCGTCGGTCGCCGACGCTTCACGTCGGCTTCGTCCTCCGCCTTGCGACGCACGACAGCGGCCCCGCTCCCTGATCCGGCCCGATCCGAACGGAAGCCCCTAGGCCATCACCTGGACCTTGTCCGCCTGCAGCCCCTTCTGCCCCTGGACCGCCTCGAAGGTGACCGTCTGGCCCTCGTGGAGGGACTTGAAGCCATTCCCTTCGATCGCCCGGAAATGCACAAACAGATCGGGGCCGGATTCCGGCGTGATGAAGCCGTATCCCTTTTCGTCGTTGAACCACTTCACAGTGCCGTTCTGGCGCTCAGCCACGTCAATTCCCCATATCAGGACCAGCCGGTCATCGGCCCGTTGAAAACCGAGAGTCATGATGACACACAGTCGATCATCCGACTACGCACGATGACGGCATGCCGCAACACTGCAAGTACAGCCCCCATCTGGACCCCTCGGACTGCGCGCGTACGGTGCGGTCGGCGTGAGGCCGGAGGCCGAGCCCGGTCGGGCCTCGTCCCGCCGGAACACGCCGAGGCATGGCCCGCCGCTTCGACGAGCTCGACCGCATCACCGCCGGCCCGGCACACGCGAAGGACAGCCGGGCTGGACACCTCCCGGTCAGGCAACGGGTCCACCGGGCGACGGTTTCGCAATCGACCGGATCCGTGCCGTAGACACGGTCATTGCGCGTCGCGTACTCATCGGCACCGACGACTTGCGGGATGGGGGCGTCCGGGGCGGGCAACGTGGTGAGCAGACGAAAGGTCGTGCTGCGGCCGACGGACGTCCCGACGACTCGTCCCATCCGGGCACCGGCCCGGCCGGCGAGGTCGGACCGATGGCCGTAGCGTCGAACGCAGTCGCTCGGTCCACCGACTGCGCCGCCTGGTCAGTCCTGCCATCTGCTCGACGAATGTCGCAAGGAGACGGGCGAGGCGAATCCGGAGCACGTGGACTTGCGTGATCCCGGAAGCCGGCCGGACAAGTTGGAACCGACCTCGCGGGCCCCTCGTCGCGGTCAGTACGCCGGTCCCGGATTCACGTCTGCTGACTGACCATTACCCATATGAGGGCCCGCCGACCGTGGAGGCCCCGGTGCCGCGAAGAGGGCGCTCGCGGTGCTGAGCAACAGGTGCTCCCACGACTCACCGACAAAGCCACACTCTCCCGTACGTTCTCTCAGTCACCTTCTGCGGGACGTGTCCGGGCCCTAACCTGCTGATGTCGTACCGGTATCGCGCACCCCTGGAAGGGGATGGACAGCAGCCCTCGTACTGCTCCTCGCCGCAGTGCTGACCATCGTCGGGCTGACGACGGACCACGACCTCATCACACAGGTGAGCCGGCTCCTGTGGGCACTCGGCACCCTTCTGGCCGTCCGGGGAATCGTCCTTGCCAGGTGGCGGCTGAACCCCGGGGCTCTGACCGCCGCCGCGGACGCGGGCGACCTCAACGCCCTGCGGGTCCTGGCCATGACGGCCAGGATCCGCGACGGACTGGAAGAGGCGGAACGGCCGCTGCGCCGGGCCGCCGAAGCGGGTGACGTCGAGTCGATGTGGGAGATGGGGCGGCTGGTGGAGAATCGCGACGGCCTCCCCGCGTCGGAACCGTGGTTCCGTATGCGGCAGGGCATGGACATGTGGTGGCCCGGCAGATGTTCGAGCCGGGGGACCTGTTCAACCGGAACGGGGACAATCCGTTGTAGCGGACCGTGACACTCGGACGTCGTCTTGTCCGGCGCCGTGGGTGGTGGCCCCGGAAACGCACGGGCACCGAAGTGCCGGTTCGCCTCCCGCCGGGCGGTCGGGTTCTCACTCCTGGCCGCGCTGCGTTACGCGGTGTTGGGCGGCGTGAGTGCCGGTGGCCGACTCCGCTTGTGATGTCGCAGCCGTTGCTGCGGGCTCCGGGCTGTATCGCAACAGATCGGTCGAGACGGCTTCTGCACCGGTGAGCAGAGCTCCGGCCTGCTCGTACTGCATGCCGGCCCCGATATGCCGGGCGACACCGCAGCCGGCCGGTTCAGTCCAGACGGTCGTACGCGCCCGGCTCCCAGTCGGCGAACAAGGTCAGCGCCCTCGCCGTCTCGGTGCGCTCCGGCGCCGTGGAGGTGGCCGGCCACCAATTCTCCACCTGATGGGCGTCCACGAGAACGAAGTCCCGGTAACCGTCGAAGTCACCGGGGTCTCCCGCCACGCCGATATGGATCGGTGCGTCATCGGGCAGATCCTTCAGCGCGTCGCGCAGCTGCGCGGCACTCCAGACCTGCGGGGCATGCTCAAAGACGTCGGTCATGGGCACAGAGTGCCGGACCGGGCCGCATTGCTGACGGAGACACGGCTGTGCCACCGGGGCAGAGCGCTGATCTGGGGGTACGCGGACCGCGGCCCGGCCGCCCCGCGCCCCATCACTCCTGGCCGGGCCGAACGGATGCACAGCTGCTCGCGGCCTGTGGCAGCCGCCCCGGCGGTACGGGCTCCGGCCGGGCGGCTCCCACCGTGACCTCTGCGGGAGGGAACGTGGGCTGACGGCGCACTGTTCTCCGGAGCTGCCCCAGCCCTACAGGGTTCGGTACGCCCGGAGAAAGGTCCGCACTCCCTCGACGACGACTGGCCGGACGGGGGTGTCCTCCGCGGCATTCGCGGAATCGAGCCCGTCCAGCGCGACGCCGAAGGTCAACGTGACGAACCGGTCGGCCGCGAGCCGGGGGTCGGGGACATCGAGCAGCCCACGTCGCGCGTACCGATGACGACGACGGTCTTCGGCGGCCGTCCTCGGCGTGCAACATGTCGTCGGTGACGGATCCGGCCACGGAGCCCTTGTGAAAACCCGTTGGCGGACCACGGCGACCATTGCTAGCCTCCCGGAGGCCGTGCGAGAGAACGAGGAGGTGGTACCCGTGAACGCAGTATCGACATGGGTGCTCCCCTCCGGGGCCACGGTCGGGCGATAGGTCGTCCGGGAGCGCCGTCTCTGAGCACTCCCGAAAGGCACGACCATGCAATTCACTTCTGAACGACGCCTCGACGACGGCGTCCTTGAGCGCGAATTCACCATCGGCGAGATCCCCGGCACCCTGTGGACACCTGGATCCGCACCCGCCCCGCTGATCCTGATGGCCCACAACAACGGCCTGCCCAAGGCGGAACCCCGGTTGGTGGCCCGGGCCCGGTACACCGCGGCGCGCGGCTACGCGGTGGCCACCATCGACGCCGCCGGGTGCGGTGACCGGCCCCGTTCCGCCGCCGACGAGCAGGCCCGCGCCGACCTCCGCCGGGCGATGCAGGCAGGCGAGCCGGTCGACGAGATCTTCGAGTCCTTCATCGGCCCGCTGGTCGAAAACGCGGTTCCGGAATGGCGGACCACACTGGACGCCCTCCTTGAGCTGCCCGGGATCGACGGCCCGGTCGGGTACTCCGGGGGGTGGACCGCTCTCGGTATTCGGCTGGCGGTGGTCGAGCCGCGCATCGTGGCCGCAGGCTTCTTCGCCGGGGGGTACGTGCCCCGTGCCCAGCGCGAGGAGGCCCGGCAGGTCACCATTCCGCTGCTGTTCCTGCTGCAGTGGGACGACACAGGGAATCCCCGGCAACGGGCCCTGGACCTGTTCGACGCCTTCGGCAGCACGGAGAAGACACTGCACGCCAATCCGGGAGGGCACACCGGCACCCCATGGTTCGAGCTGGAGGACGGGTGCCGGTTCTTGGACCGGCACCTGAAGTGAGACCGGGCCGACCGGCCGGCAACGGACGGTAGGAGGCGTCGGCCAGGATGCCACTCGTCGAGGACAGGTCCCGGCCCTCCGCGACGACGGTGGCAGGCAGATGCACAACCGCCCCGACCGCGACGGTACCGCCGATGCAGGTACTGGCCGGTCGGGACGGCGCTCGGCGGTCGGGTGCCCGGTGAGGCCGGTGTCGGGGAGCCGGCCTGCTGCGGTCGGCTGTCGGGCACACATGCTGCGTCAGGGAACGACGAAGCCCTTCCCGGGGTGGGAAGGGCTTCGTGAGTGAGCGCTGGGCAGGCCTTGCACCTGCATTTCCCCACGGGAAGCGGGGCGTCTTTCCTTGGACCACCAACGCAGTGTCAGCCACCGCGAGTTGCGGCGAACTTTCAAGATCAACTATAGCGCATGCCGGCCGTCGGACGGACACCGTGCTGCGCCTCCAGCGCGAGTCCCTCGGCGGCGATCTGCTTCTGGCGGCGGGCCCGCCGGAGGAAAAGGACTTCCCACCCACGGTCGAATAGGGGCGGGCCGGTCCGGGGACGCGTTCGGCGGTCCGTGTGAGCCGTCCCGGCTTCCGGTCCCCGCAGGGCGCAGTCAGTGGCCGGGGCTGCAGTGCTGCCGCATGGAGATCGAAACCCTTCTCGAAGACCTGCGCAGCGACGACGCCGCGCGGGTGGAGGCGGCCGCCGCACAGCTGGCGGAGCAGGCCGAGAGCGTAGTTCCGGAGCTGCTGCGTGGTATGGCCGGTGTGCAGCGGACCGCCGATCTCCAGCCGGTCATGCGGGCGTTGCGGCACATCGGGCCGCCTGCCTTCGACGGCGTACTGGCGGCCTGGCGGTGCAAAGAGGTGACGGACTGGCAGGCAGGGCGGCTCCTTCAGGTGTTCGACGAGCGTTCCGCCGACCAGTACGCGGCCCTGGCGGCCGATCCGGACCGCGGGAGTTCGAGCAACGGCTTCCAGGGACTCGTCAGGCTGCGGGTGGACTCCGAGGCCGGGCTGATGGCCCTGGTGGGCAGTTTCGCCCGGGGCCGCCTCGTCCCCTACAAAGCATCCGACTACGCCCGCCTGCTGCACGATTCCTTCCGGCCGCGGCTGCGCTCCCTGCGCCGTGACCCTGCCGCGTCCCCGAAGGTCCGGCGTGGCGCGATGGCGGCGCTGGTGGCGGGCGGCGGTGGCGACGCGCTCGACGACCGTGACCGGGCGGCGGTCGAGCGGCTGATACGGGTGAAGATCCCGGGCGAGGTCCCGGAGCTTCCGTCGTCGATCCTCAGCGGCTGGTGGATGGCCGTGCCCGGGGCGTCGTACGAAGGTGTCTTCGAGGCTCTGGGCCTGCACGACCGGCGGCCCGTCACGGTCGCCGCCGGCGTGCAGGCGGCAGAGAGCCAGAGCATCCAGGTACCTGGGCAGGACGGCGCCGACCACTCTGTGGGGCGGGCCTTCGTCACCCCGGAGCTGGATGGCTGGCGTCTGGTCTTCGGCCCCTTCGACCAGCTCGTCGGCGACCCCTGGGACAGCATGATCGAGACGGTCGAGGCCGATCAGGGCGTCCAGGGCGTGCCCTTGCCGGCGGATGCTCGCGTCCCAATCCGAGTAGATCAGGTGGTAGTCGTCGGCCAGTTCGTCGTAGAAGTGCGCCACCGATGTCTCGGGCATGGCCCGGGACTAACGTGCCCGACTCCCCGGAGGTGCCGGTCATCCCCGTGATCGGCGCGAGCGCTCGCGCTGACGGTGGTGCCGGCATTTCCCGTGGACATCTTCGAACGCGCTGTCCGTCAACGGCCGTTGGGATCACCGACAGACGCCGCTGCTGAAGGTGGACGAAGCCACTTCCAGGTGTTGACCGGGCGCGAGGAGGAACGGCATCGCCACCGCTTCCGGCGAGCCCTCGGGCAGTTGGGCCTTCACACCCCCGTGTCTGCGCGGCCGTCGTCGACCGCTTCACGTTCGACGGCACCGTCATCGAGACCGGGACCGACTCCTACCGCCCCCCGGCACCACTGTCCAAATCCTCCGCGCCTGCTGAGCGCGGTCCGACCAGCCCCGTTCAAAGCCGGGGCCGGGTGAGAACGGTCAACTGTCGTCTGCCACGAGAACGTCAGTCGTCCTGCCACGTGATGTGTCAGTGGCTCGACGGGGTGAGGACGACCGGATCAGCCGGGCGGGAGAAGTACCACCCGACGGACACCAGGCAGTGGTCGACGATGGCCACTGTGGATGGCCTTGCAGTCCGGGGTGCCGTAGGCGAGACGTCTGCCGTTCGGGGCTGCGGCGAGCGGCACGGGCGTGCTGTTGCGAGCGGTCATGTATCCACCCCGCACGAGACGGACTCCGCCTTTCTCGGCATCTGTCGATTCCCGCGGGGAAGATGCGCCTGCCGGTCGAACACCGCACGCTGGAGGTATGGGAAACGCGCCGATCGTCGTGAATCCAGGGTGGATGGAGTGGCGGGCGCCGTATCCCACCGGACTGCTTGAGCATCGCAGTTCCAGCATCGGCTCTCTCCACCTGCCACGTTTCGTGCAGCAAGCCCGATCAGAAGGAGCGAACGAATGTCTACCCTTCCGCATCCGGACGAGCTCACCGACGAGCAGTCGGAGACCCTGGAGAAGGCCGCGTTCCTGGTCATCAGTGCGCGGAAGGAGGCCCAGGCCATGCTGAGGCGATCAGGGTTGGAGTGGGATGAAGGCCCTTTCGGGAGCCGGTGCAGGCAGTGCCCCTGTCGGGAGTACGAGGGAGAAGGCGGGCGCTGTGAGAGAGGCAGTTGTAGGCACTCGGCAGCACAACACGCGACCTGAGACACCCCCACGGCACGGCCGGCGGGTCGGCCCGCCGTCGTGACGGCGAGCACTCCGAGATCCGTCTCCTCACAAGCCGGCACCACTACGCACGCGGTGCAGCGGGTGGTCAGCACGTCGTCCGGTTCGCGACGGGCTCCGCTGTCCAGGACAGCGACGGAACCTCATTGGCCTCCAGGTCAGGCCCGACTTCACCCGGCTCCGCGACCAGGAGCTGCGCGCCGAGGGCTTCGGGGCAGCAGCCTGGTCAGGTGAAGCCGAGCGGAACCGCGCCGGGAACACCTCTGTGGGCAGTCAGTGGTGTCAACGTGGATCATCGGCTCCGATTGCGGTGGGCGGCGACTCGGACCCGGGTTCCGCAGCGGGCCGAGCAGTAGCGCTGCGGGGCGCGGCGCCCCGTGTCGGTGAAGTAACGGTCGCATCCGGGTGCAGCGCAGCGGCCCCATGCGCAGTAGCCGCGTTCGCTGAGCCAGAGAGCCAGGGCGAGCGCGGCGGTGGACAGCAGCCACTGGGCTGGTTGTGCGTCGTGGGGGGCCGGGGTGTGGAGTGACCAGCGGCGTTCCGGCAGGCGCACCAGCCGAGGCCGGGCGGGGTACCGGTCGAGCAGGGCATTGATCGCCTCGGCGGCGCTGTCCTCGTCCTTGATGTCCAGAATGCCGGCGATGACCGCCACTGCCTCCCGTATCTCCTCTCCGGTGGTCTCGGTCAGCCGCAGGGACGGGCCGCCATGCGCCTCCACCACGGCTTCGAGTCCCTCCGGTGTGGCTCCGCTCCCGTCCTGCACGGCGTTGACCAGATCGGCCAGGAAGTACAGGCCGCGCGGGTTGTCATCGGCCAACTGCTGATCCATGGGCTTCTCCCGCTTCGGTGGGCGGCATCACTTCATCATGGTAACGTCTAAATACAGTTTAGTCGTTACCTGGTTGATCGTGCAGGTGGAAGGGGGCTCGCCGTGACCGAGTCGCATACGTCCGTACTGGTCGTCGGAGGCGGACCCGTCGGTCTGGCCCTGTCCTGTCTGTTGTCGGGCCACGGCGTGGACCACGTTCTGATCGAGGCCCACCCCGCTACCTCCCGCCATCCCAAGGCCCGGGGCGTCTCGGCTCGGTCCATGGAGATCTTCCGGCGCATCGGGCTGGAGAAAGCGGTCCGCGCCGCGGGGCTGCCGGCCGGGCAGGTCCACTTCTACCGGGGCCGCGACCTGGTCGACCCCGACTACGTCCGCACCGGTCTCGCCCAGGAATCCGGCGAGAGCCCCGAGCACACGCCGTCACCGGGCCTCATCTGTTCCCAGGATGTCCTGGAGCCCTTGCTGCTGGACCGTGCCGAGGAGCTGGCCGGCTCCCGGGTCCGGCTCGGCACCCGCCTGGTCTCCTTCACCGATGACGGCCTCGGTGTACAGGCCGTCATCGAGGAACGGGCCGCCGGCCGCCGGGAATACCTGCGGGCCGACTGGCTCGTCGGCTGCGACGGCGCCGCGAGCACCGTGCGCGCCGGGGCCGGGATCGCGATGGAGGGCCCGACCGGCCTGGGGCGGTACCTCAGCATCCGCTTCGAGGCGCCCCTGGGACACGTGGTTGCCGACCGCGCCAGCGCCTCGTACTTCCTCACCATCCCGGGGCGGGGCGGCTTCATGGCCGTCGACAACGACCGCCAGTGGATCTACCAGTACCCCCTCGGCGCCGACGCGGGTGCGGCGGCGGATCCGACAGATCACCAGGCATTGGCCGGGCTCGTCCGTACGGCAGCCGGTATCCCGGACCTGGACGTGACGGTCCGTGACACGATGACCTGGCGAATGGACGCACAGCTCGCCGACTCCTACCGCCGCTCGCGCGTCCTGCTGGCGGGCGATGCCGCCCACGTCATCCCGCCGACCGGCGGGCACGGCATGAACACCGGCATCGGCGACGCCGACAACCTCGCCTGGAAACTCGCCGCCGTCACCGCCGGATACGCAGGCGATGCCCTCCTGGACACCTATGAAACCGAGCGGCGCCCCGTCGCACGCCAGATCATCGACATCTCCACGGCCAACGCGACGAATCGCGCCGGCTACCGCATCGACGACGAACTCCTCCTGACCGCCACCTACCGCTCCGCCGCAGTCATCCCAGACTCAGAACATGCCGGTCACCCCAGCACCCTGGACACGTCCGGCTACCGTCCCGGCTGCCGACCGGGAGAGCGCGTACCCCACATCCCACTCACCCCGGCCTCAGCAGACGTGACATCCACCCTGGACCTCGTCGGCCCCGGCTTCACCCTGCTCACACCCGACGACGAACCGCAGTGGCAGCTACAGGCCGACGCCGTACAGCAGACGGGGATCCCCCTTACCCTCCGGGCCGTCCGCACCGCCGCACAGCGGGAGGCCGAGCCCGGACAGTGGGCACGCCTGGTCGGCGCCGACCAGGCAGACGCCGCACTCCTGGTGCGCCCCGATGGACACATCGCCTGGCGCGGCACCTGCCCGCCGGACCTGTCGACTCTCCCGGCTCTCCTTCGGCGCGTAATCGCGGCACCGTGACTCTCACCGAAGCGGTTCAGCCGACCCAAGTGTCGGCAAACGAATGACGACAGGTGCGGCAGATGTCCAACGGAGCCGGCCTTTCCGGGGCCAGGCGGCGTCGCCGATCCAATCGGATCAGATGGCGGAGGATGACAGGGATTGCTGACAGCTGGGATCGAATGCGACCACCACAACGGGGTGCGGCATGGCCAACCTGGTCTATGAGCGGGTGCCGACGGACCGTCAGAACCTCGTCCTGGACGAGGCCGGGACCGAGGACCCGGTGACGTTCGAGGAGGAAGGCGGCACCTCCAGCCGCCTCCAGCCGGCTTTATCCGCTGGAGCGGCCGGAGTTCGCCGGGCTGCTCGTGTACGCGAGGCCGGGCGGCACCGTGCACATCTCCGCGATGGACCTCACCGCCCGCCCGCGTACCGGCGAGCTGCGCCCACCCTCCGGCGCGCACGCAGGGCCCGGCTGACCCCGGAGGCCATCGGTCTGCCCCGCAGCAGCACCCGACGGCTGAACGGACTGCGCAGGGCCGAGGTCGCCGCGCCGGCCGGCATCACCCCCGCGTAATACACCCGCCTCGAACAAGGCCGCCAACGCCACCCCTCGCCCGACGTCCTGGACGCGCTCGCCACGGCCCTGCGACTCGACGACGACTCCCGCCGCCACCTGCACCACCTCGGCACCGGGGGCCCAGCGCCCCACGCCCGCCCCGCCAAGGCCCCGGACGTGCCGGAAGCGATCCTGCGGCTGCTCGACTCGCTGACCCTGTGGTCCGCGCATGTGGTCACCCCCATGCGTGACATCCTGGCCTGGAACCACGCGGGAGCCTGGCTGGTCTTCGACTTCGCCGAACTTCCCGTCGAGCACAGGAACTTCGCCAGGTTCGCCTTCTGTGACCCCCGCGCGCCCCAGCTCCTCACGGACTGGGAGGAGACGGCGCGCAGCAACGTGGACCGACTGCGTCACGCACCGGCCTCCGACCCTCACAACGAACGAGGCCGCCAACTGGTGGCCGACCTGAACGCGCGGAGCAGCCGATTCGCCGCGATCTGGGAGGAACACGATGTTCGGGGGCCGGCCATCGGAAGTCATGAGTTCCGCCATTCCCGGGCGGGCCGACCCGACCTGGCCCACACCGCTTATGTCATCCCCGGCACCCACAGGCTCGAACTCGTGGTTCTGACCGCGGACGAAGACTCTCCCACCCACAGGGACTGAAGCAGGCCGCAGCCGAGCACTGGGGCCACGGCCGCTGACCGTGGACGGGCCGACCGGACCCGGCACTCCTCCGCACCGCCGATGTCGCTCCGACCGCGGTCTCGGCAAGCGCCGACCCCCGCTGTGGCCCGCTGCACGGGAACCGCGCGGCCGGGCGATCGGTGATGCACTACCCGTGCGGTGAGCTGCAAGCCCGAGACGTGCTCGACACGTGCCCGGCGGCGCCCCGTACCTGCGGCGGACCCTCAGGATCGGCGGTTGCGCCGACGCGGAACTGTCCCACCGACCCGCGTGACAAAGACCGGAGCCGCATTCGCCACTCAACAGTTGTCAGTGGTTCGGTGCTGCATTCCCCGGTGTTGTCTGCGGGGAATCGGCTGCGCTCGGTTTCCTTCCCGGGCCGGACCCCGCAGGCTCGCTCCCCGACGGACTCGACGAAGCGGAGGCTGTCGGAGCCATCGCCGATCGTGGTGCGCAGGGTGGCGACGCAATCGGTGACGGCCTCCGCCGCGGCGATCACCGGCGGCCCCGGTCCCGCTGACGTCGCTCCGCGCGACCTCCACGGCCGGTGAGGCGCGTGCGCCTCAGTCGGGCGGGTGCGGATCGTCGTCCGTGGGCCCTGCCACCGGGGCCGTGGAAGGTCACTCGGCGAGGGACTGTTTCACGGCCAGGTCCTCGCTGCCGGTCCAGTACGTGACCTTGGGGTCGTCGTCGATGTTCACGAAGCCGATACCGCCGGGCAGCGGGACGTTCTGCTCGTAGCCTTCCGGGGAGAGGCTGACGCCCATCTTCTTCATCGCGGTCGTCGGCACACCGACCCGGAAGAGGCGGAGTCCTGCGTACGCCTTCTTGCCCGGCTCGACCAAGAACTCCTCAAGCTGGGACTTCATGACGCCGGCCTCATGGTGCGCGTCCTCGAAGACCACGGCGGGATACCCGCCCAGGACACATGCCTTGGCGCCGGTGTTGGTGGCGGTGAGGAGCATGTGCTGGAGCGAGTCGTGCGGCGAGGTCGACGCGGTGATCGTGAAGCTGTCGTCGGTGCACGGGGTGCCGGGAACCCCGTCGCCCCCGACGTCGCCTTCAGTGTCACCTCCCTCGCCGTCCGATTCGCCGGAGTTCCCGGATCCGCTGCCCGCCCCCCGCGAACCGCCTTCGCTGCTGCGGGGAGTGGCGGAGCCGGTGCCGCCGGGTGTGGCGGACGGGCTCCCGCTCGCGCCCGTGCTTGTGCTCGCGGTGCTGGACGGTGCTGTCTCCGCGCCCTCGACCCCGGAGTCGGGGTCACAGGCGGCGCTCAAGAACAGTGCGGCGATGGCTGCGGCTCCCAGGGCCCCGCTCTTCAGGGTCTTGCGTGTGGTGCGCATGATGGTTCCCCCGTGTGCGTTTCGTGATTGCCGTTGCCTGATGCGGAACGGTCCCGATGACGACCCCGTGACCGCCTTGCCGAGGGCCTGGCGGTGGCGCTCTTCCCCGGTGCCCTTCGGACGCGGTGCCGGCCTCCGGGGCGTCGTGATCCCAGAAGGTACGGTCTGCCGTGGGAGCCGACATCCCACACGGGGTTGAACCTCCGCGCTGACTTCCGCCGTACCTCCGCGGTACCTCAACCGCGCGCCGTAGCCGGCAGGTTGACGGCCGCCGCCCCGTAGCGGGGTCATGGTGCCGCCCTGGTTGACCACGGTGGGCCGTTCGGCACCACAAGTCGACGGGGCCGTTGGACTGCTGCCGGATGCCCGCCGCGTCCGCCCTCTCCTAATGTCGGCGTACCGGCCGGACGAGGAAGGCGAGGGCATGACGCCCCCAGTCGTCCCACCGGCCGGCGCGGCGGGCAGGGGCGCGCGCTCGGTCACGCCGAGCCGCAGCTCGGCGCGTGTCGACGTGCGAGGGGGGCCGCCGACGGTGCGGGCGGCGGCAGCGGTGACGGGGGCGCTGCCGCCGCCCATGGCCGTAGGGGCCAGCACCTGCTGGTCCCGGTCACCGACGCCGCCGAGCCCAGCGCCCGTCACCCGGCGAGACCGGTGATCCCATCCGACTCACCCTGAGGGACGACCAGTTGGGGACCGTCATCTACCATGCCCGGATGTCCGCGCTGCAGGCCCTCCGCGCACGGCCGGCACCGGTGGCCCTGGCCGTCGGTTTCGCTGTCGCCGGCTGCCTGATCGGCACCTTCTACCACCCGGCGCCGTGGCGGCCGTTCGGCCTGTGGGCCTATCTGCTCACCCTGCTGATCGCCCTGCCTCTCAGCCTGCGGGAGAAGCGGGCGTTCGGTGTACTCGTGGTCACGGCAGCGGGATTCGCCGGATATCTACTGCTGGGGTATCAGCCCTCGCTCAACTTCTGGTGCCCGGCGGTCGCGTTCGTCTCCGTCGCCGCCAGAGAACGGCGCGGCCGTGTCACGTGCGGTGCGGTGCTGCTGGCAGCGGTCATCGCGCTCAGCGGAGTGTGCGGCCGGCTGCCCTGGCCCGTGACGGTCGTGCAGGCGTTGATCGTCCCCGCCGTGGCCTGCGCCTTCGGGCTCACCCAGCGCCGGCTCGCCCGGCGCAACGCGGAGTTGCGGCGACTCACCGTCCTGCTCGACGAGCAGCAGCGCCAGGAGTCCCGTCGGGCCGTGCTCGACGAACGCTTCCGGATCGCGCGCGAGCTCCACGACACGATCTCGCAGCACATGACCATCGTCACCTTGCAGACGGGCCTCGCCCAGTACACCTTCCACTCCGACCCCGCCGCAGCCCACCAGGCGCTCGGCGTCGCCGCCACGGCCGGACGGGACACACTGGACGATCTGCGCCGACTGCTGGTCGTCCTGCGTACGTACGATCTCGGTGGCGCGACGAGCACGGAGGACCCGTCCGCTCCGATCCCCGACGACCTGCTCGCCGACATCGACCGGATCCCCGCACTCGCCGAACGCCTGGAAGCAGCCGGCCTGCGTGTCGCGGTCCGCTTCTCCGGAGCGAGACGGCCCCTGCACCAAGGGATCGAACTGTGTGCCTACCGAGTCGTCCAGGAGGCGCTCACCAACGTCGTCAAGCACTCCATGGCGCATGCCGCCGATGTCACCGTCGACTATCTGGACCAGGAACTGTGCGTGACGGTTCTGGACGAGGGGGTGCCGGTTTCGGCCCCGAATGCGGCCCCGAAGGGGGGCGCAAACGCCCACGGATCCGGGCACGGGTTGATCGGAATGCGGGAACGGGCGAAGATTTGGCACGGCTCGCTGACCGCCGAAGCACGCCCGGGGGGCGGATTCCAGGTATGCCTCCGCCTCCCTCTGGAGCAGGATGCCTCCCCGGAGAACGACACCCCCCTGGATCGGGATCGGACCAGCGGCTGATCCGTGACGTGACTATCTCCCGAGGCCGAGGAGCACTGTGGCCCGCATCCTGGTGGTGGACGACCAGCACCTCATCCGCTCCGGCATCGTCACACTGCTGCGCACGGTGGACGGGCTGGGCCCGGTGGTGGAGGCCTCGGACGGCGAGGAGGCCGTCGCGGCGGCCCGTGAGCACCGCCCCGATCTGATCCTGATGGACATCAACATGCCCCGCCTCAGCGGCCTCGCCGCCGCCGAACGCATCCTCGCCCTCGGTCTCGACCCGGCTCCACGAATCGTCGTCCTCACCACCTTCGACGAAGACGAGTTCGTCTACGCTGCCTTGCGGGTCGGCTGCAGTGGCTTCCTGCTGAAGGACATGCCGCCCGAGCAACTCCTCAGCGCCGTCAGCGCGACCCTCTCCGCCGACCTCCTGGTCGCCCCGGCCCGCATCCGCCGCCTCGTTCAGAAGCACGTCGTCCACGATCGGCAGCATCAGCAGGCGGTCCGGCCCGGGGCCGACGCGACGAGCCTGCTCACCGGACGCGAGATCGAGGTGCTCGGACTGGTCGCACAGGGCCTTGCCAATGAGGAGATCGCCGAGCACTTGTCCGTCAGCGATTCCACCGTCAAGACCCATCTGCACCGGCTCATGACCAAGCTGAACCTCCGCAGCCGCGCCCAGGCGGTGGTGTTCGCCTATGAGATGGGCATCGCGCGAGCCGGCGAGTCTCCGGTGCTGCTGGACGGGCCGGGCATGGCGTGCGGGAGCGGGAAACCTCCTGCCCGGCCTGCCGACCGAGCATGAGTGGAAACACGCTCAAGTCGTGGCGGGGGCAAGACGCTTGACTTCCCGCAGGGTAGGGGCGGTCTCGATGTTCTGGATGCCAGGAAGCCGAGCGATGCGCTGGTCGATGTAGTCGTACAGGTCGGCCGGGTCGCGGAAGATGCCACTGGCAACCAGGTTGGACGTGCCGGTGATGGCTGCGGCGAAGGCGATCTGTGAGTGGGTGGCGAGGGTTTCCCCCACGATGCGCAGGTGCGCGGGGGTGACGTTCAGCCAGATCCGGGTGGCCATGTGGTAGCCGAGGAGCTGCGGATCGAAATCGACAGAGAGATTCAGGGCACCCTCGCTGCGGAGGCGGTCGAGGTGGCGTTGGACGCTGGAGGGGGAGCGGCTGGCGGCGGCGGCCAGTTCGGGCAGCGTCGCGCGGCCGTCTCGGGCCAGCTCGGCGAAGAGAATGCGGTCGGTTGCGTCCAAGCTGAGCGGGGCGGCGGTGGATGAGCCGGAATCCGCCGCGGCTGCAGTGCCCTGCGGCTCGAACCGGGTGGCGTGCCAGGTGCTGGTCGCACCGGCGAAGATGCGCATCATGCAGTGAGCGCTGACGGAGAGCACCCGCGGGGTGCGGGGCAGTTTCTCCAGCAGCAGTACGTTGCGTTCCTCGGCCGTACGCGCGTTGAGCGCGCAGTAGAGCTCGGTGCCACCGGAAGCGAGGGTGACCCAGCTGGTGTCGGGACGGCGGGCGAGGGCTTCGGCGATGGTTCCGGCGGCGTCCGGGGTGCAGTGCAGGCGCAGCAGCCAGCGGGTCAGGCCCAGACGGGAGGAGACGGGCTGGCCGATGACGCGCAGGCCGAGGGCGCGCAGCCGTTGGTATCGGCGGGCAACGGTGCGTTCGGAGACACTGCGGTCCCGCGCGATGCGGCTGAATGAGGCGCGGCCGTCGAGCTGGAGGGCCCGGAGCAGGTACTGGTCGAGATCGTCCATGGTGTCGTGATCCACCGGTACACCTCGTTCCTTTGCCGGATGATCCCGCTTTCCAGCGTACGGCTCGGGCTGGAGCGGGCCGGACCCGGATGGTGATCAGGTCGTTGTCCGCCGGGTGTGGGAGTTGGCAATTCATGCGTATCTGGGGGCCGTTGGCAGCCATCTGCCTGGGCACGTTCATGTTGCTCGTCGATGTCACGATCGTGCTGGTGGCGCTGCCCGCCATGTCGGAGTCGCTGGGCTCGTCACTGTCCCAACTGCAATGGGTCGCCGACGGCTACGCGCTCGCGCTGGCCGCCGCCCTGCTGGGCGCCGGGATGCTGGCCGACCTTCACGGCCGACGCCGGATGTACGCGGGCGGACTGGTCGTCTTCGCCCTGGCATCGGTCGCCTGCGCGCTGTCGCCGGGCATGGCCGTACTCATTGCCGCCCGCATCGTGCAGGGACTGGGCGCTGCGGCGATGTTCACGACCACGCTGTCCCTGATCGGCACCCTGTACTCGGGTCGCCGACTGGCCCTGGCCCTGGGTGCCTGGGCGGCCGTCGCCGCCGGCGCTTCCGCCCTGGGACCGATCCTGGGCGGCCTGCTCACCCAGACCCTGGGCTGGCGGTGGGTCTTCTACGTCAACGTCCCCGTCACCGTGACCGCCCTGATCATGACCTTCCGCTACATTCCCCGCACCGCACCACTGGTGCGGGACACCTCGCGACGCCTGGACGTTCCCGGCCTGGTGCTGTTCGCGATCGGTGCGGGCGGGTCCGTCCACGCCCTGACCGAGGCACATGTCCAAGGGTGGGTATCGGCAGGGACACTGGTGCCACTGGGAGCAGCGCTGGTCGCATTCGTAGCCTTCGTACGAGTGCAACAGCGCCGCAGATACCCGCTGCTGGACCTGTCGCTGTTCCGCCGGCCCGCGTTCACCGCTGCGATGCTCACGATCGCGGTCGGCGAGGGCACCGTCTATGGAATCATGCCGTACACCTCTCTGTGGCTGCAGTCCGTGCAGCACCTCTCCCCGCTCGCCGCCGGTCTGGTCGTGCTGCCGCACGCGGCGGCTGCCGCATCGGTAGCGGTGCTGGTCGGTCGCCGGAGACTCAAGCCCTCCCCCCGCCTGGGCGCCGCCCTCGGGCTCGCCCTCGCCGGTCTCGGGGTCGGCGCCGAGGGCTTCCTGGAACCCGAGTCGGGCTGGCCCGTCCTGGTGGGGGGCCTGGCCCTGAGCGGGGTCGGCATGGGCCTGATCTTCCAGGTCGCCGCAGCCCTCGCGCTGGGCTCCGTCCCGGCCGAGCACGCGGGTACCGCCGGCGGCACCTACAGCACCTTCGAACAGCTCGGCTACGCCTTCGGAGTAGCTGTCTTCGGCGCCCTGGCCGTCTCCACCATGACCACGTCCCTCCGCAGCAAGGTCACCGATCCCGTCATCACCGCGCAGACCCTCTCCGGTGGCGGTGCCGACAGCCTCCTTGCGCACACCCCGGCCACGCAGCGAGCCGGTCTGGAGCACACATTCCATGCCGCGTTCGCCACCGGGCACAACACCCTTGCGCTCACGGCCGGTGCCGTGGCCCTGGCCGGAGCCGCCCTCGTGCTGTGGCTGTCCCGACAGCCCCGGGAGGATCGCCCAACGGCCACGGACGAAACCACCACTGACGCCCGGTCGGCCTCAGCCGCCATCGAATGAGCCCAGCAACGACCGAGCCCCCGCCAGACGAGCTTCGGCCGACGCACAGAGCGAACACGTCCCGGCTCCCGCAGAGATACCACAACCTCACCGGCCGTCTTCAGCCTCACTCACATCCCGGCCCTGACCATCGACTTCGAAGAAGGACCCACCATGGCCACCACCCGGACTCCCGTCATCGACCTCAGCCGCTGGACCTCGAATCACAGCGCGGACCAGGAGCAGCTCGCCGCCCAGGTCGACAACTCCCTGCAGGCCACCGGTTTCCTGCTGGTGAGCGGACACGGCATCGAACCGGATCTGCCCGGCCATGTACGCGCCGCGGCGCACGACTTCTTCCACATGCCCCAGGCCGCCAAGGAGCGCTACGACCAGAACCGGCGCGGCTGGATCGGCCGGGAACGGGTGACCACCGCCCGGTCCGAAGGCACTCACACCCCGCCGGACCTGCTGGAGGTCTGGTCATGCGCCGTCGACTCCTCCGCACGGCCCGGCAAGGCACAGCCGATCCCCTGCGACTGGCCCGACGAAGTCCCCACCCTGCGCCCGCTCGTCACCGCGTACACCGACCGGATGCGCACCCTGGCCGACACGCTCCTCGAAGTCATGGCGACCGCGCTGCGCCAGCCGGCCGACTTCTTCACCCGCCACACCACGCGCCCGCACTGGGACTTCACCATCAACTGGTACCCGGCAGCCCACGAAACCGGCACCGCCGCCCCCGGCCAGTTCCGCGTCGGACCGCACACCGACTTCGGCCTCATCACTCTCCTGAACCGGCAGCCCGGCAAGGGTGGCCTTCAGATCTACGACGACGAAGCCGGCTGGCAGGACGCTCCCTACGAGCCCAACACCTACACGCTCAACATCGGAGACCTCATGGCCCGCTGGAGCGGAGACCGCTGGCGCTCCGGCCGCCACCGCGTTCTGCCGCCGCCCCCCGAGGCTCCACAGGAAGAACTCACCTCACTGGTGTACTTCCATGCCTGCGCACCTCACACCGACATCACCTCACTGCCGGCACCCCTCGGCCGCAGGCCCTACAGCCCTGTACGCGCCGGCGACTACCTGCACGACAAAATGCGAACCATCCTCGGCTGACCCCGCCCGATACACACCGGCCCAACGCCGCGTCCCGCCGGACCCTGTCCGGCGGGGCGCGGC
>NZ_JBHXTM010000011.1:28820-187465 GCF_042677325.1 Streptomyces sp. NPDC127117 | reverse complement strand
TGTGTGGGGGCCTTTCTGGGGGGGGGGGGGGGGGGGGGGGGGGCCCCGGCCCCCCCGCCACGTCTGTTCACCGGGCCTGGGTGCCCAGGGGGCCGGGGTACAGATACTTCCGTGGCGGGATCACCGTGCCGTCCACCCACGCCGCGAAGAAGCCCTTGAGGTCCTTGCCCGAGACCTTCGCCGCCAGCGCCTCGAACTGCCGGAACGAGGCGTTGCCGTACGCGTGCTCGCGGGTCCAGGTCCGCAGCGTCCGGAAGAACGCCTCGTCGCCCACCGTGCGGCGCAGGGCGTGCAGCATCAGCGAGCCCTTGAAGTACAGGGCCTGGTCCAGCTCCCGGCCCGGTCCCGGGTCGTAGAGCCTGACGGACCAGAACGACGGGTCGTCGGCGTACTCCTCCACCTCGGACCGGTAGTAGTCCCGGTCCAGGTCGGCGCCCTTGTGCTCCTCCCACAACTGCCCCGCGTACTGGGCGAAGCACTCGGCTGTGCAGCCGTCCCGCCAGTCCTTGAACGAGACGCTGTCACCGAACCACTGGTGGGTGTTCTCGTGGACCATCGAGGCGTCGAAGAGCGTGGCGCCGTAGGTGGGGCGGCTCTGTGTCTCCAGGGCGAGGGGGCCGTCGGAAGGTCCTTCGGCGGCCCCGACGACGATGGCGCCCGCGGAGGAGAACGGGTACGGGCCGAACTTCGCGGCCAGGAAGTCCAGGATCTCCGTCTGCTGGGCCTCCGCCTCGGCGTCGATGACGGCATCCGGGCTGTATGCCGTGATGACCGGTGTCCCGGCGGCGGTCCGGCCGCGGTGGACGGTGAACCGGTCGATGGCGACCGTGCTGAGGTAGGTGGCCATCGGCCGGTTCTCGAACCAGCGGAAGGTCCTGCTGCCGTCCTTGACGCTTTCCGGGCCGGGCAGGCCGTTGCCGATGGCCGTCCAGCCGTCGGGGACCGTCGCCGTGAGGGCGAAGGTGGCCTTGTCGGACGGGTGGTCGTTGGCGGGGTACCAGGAGGTCGCGGAGTGCGGTTCGCCCGCCACGTTCGCGCCACCGGTCCGCAGCGTGTGCCAGCCCTCGGGGTCGGGCCGGCCCGCGTACTTCACCCGGGTCCTGAAGGTGGCGCCTCTGGCCACCGGGCGGGCCGGGGTGATGACCAGTTCATGGGCGCCGGAACGGGAGACCGCCTTCGCCGGGACGCCGTCGACCTCTACCGATGCGACGGTGAAGCCCTTGAGGTCCAGGCCGAACCGGTCCAGACGGGTCAGGGCGCGGGCGGTGACGGTGGTGTCGCCGTCGAGCCGGTCGGTGTGCGCCGGGTCGTAGGCGATGCGGACGTCGTAGTGGGAGACGTCGTAGCCGGAATTGCCGTCGTCGGGGAAGTACGGGTCGCCGAGACCGGGGCCGCCGATGGCGGCCGAGGCGGGGACGGTGGCCAGCACGGAGCCGCTCACGACCGCGGCCACCAGGGCGGCAACGGTCCTGCGGCGTCGGTTCAGGAGTTTGTACATGTCTCGTTCCTGGGGGTGGCGGTCAGTGCCGGGGTGTGGTGGCGGCGAGCTTCCACAGCACGCCGACGAGGGCTTCGGTGCTGGTCCGTTCCGTCTCCGGATCCACGTTGGAGAGGTCGTCGCACGCCTCGTGGATGCAGTCCGAGATGCCGGTGCTGAAGCCGGAGGACGGGATGCCCGCGTTGCCGAACGACTCGTGGTCCGAGCCGCCGACGCCGATGTCGAAGGTGGGGATGGACCGCTCGGCGAACCATGCCTCGAACGCCTGCCGGGCCTCCGTCTCACCGTGCTCGTCGTCGTGGATCACGAGCCACTGCCGGGTGTTCCTGCTGCCCGCCTGATCGAAGTTGAGGTAGACGTCGATCCTGCGGCGCTCGGCCGCGGAGAGCTTCCTGACGTACTCCGCCGAGCCGATCAGCCCCGGCTCCTCGGCGCCCCACCACGCGAACCGCAGGTGCCGCTCGGGCTTCAGGCCGGACCTGGCCACCTGGAGCGCGGTGGCCAGGACCGCGGCCGACCCCGAGCCGTTGTCGTTGATCCCCGGGCCCTCCTTCACGCTGTCGAGGTGGGCGCCGGTCATCAGCACATGGTCCGGGTCACCGCCCGGCCAGTCGGCGACCAGATTGTTGCCCGCCGCGCCGTCGTGGGTGAAGGGGACCAGCTTCGTACGGAATCCGGCCCGGTCCAGGGCGCGTTTCACGTACGCCACCGACTCCGCGTACCCCTTCGTGCCGTGCGCGCGGTTGCCGCCGTTGCGGTCCGCGATGCGCTGGAGGGCGCGCAGGTGGGGCATGACCTGCTGCTCGGAGACGGTGGGGGCGGTAGGGACCGTGGGGGACCGGGTGTCCGCGGTGGCGGCGGGGACCGCGGACAGGGTCAGGGACACCCCGAGAACCGCGGCCGCCAGCCGGGGAAGGCTCCTGCGTGACGTCATACGCACCCTTTCGAGACGGTCCGGACGGTCAGGACGGGGCGCTCGCCCCGCCGGCCCGGACGTCGGCCAGGCTGGTCGGCCGGTGTCAGAAAGTTGTCGTGAAGTTGTCGGGAAGCGGTAGCACTTCGCCAGGGCGGCGCGGCACGGCCACCACATCGGCGTCCCGGGGGCCGACAGCCGTCGGCCATTGTCCAGAGCTGTGCGTATTGCACATACTGGCGGCCTACGGGGACCGAGCACGTTTACGGGGAGAGACATGACCGAGAGCACCGGCCGGGCGGGCACCGACGGACAGGGCGGCACCGCAGTCGCCGAGGAACCGGCAGGCGGCCCCATGGTCCGGGTCGAGGACCTGCACCGTTCGTACGGCTCCGGCGCCGGAGCCGTGCACGCGCTGCGCGGGGTGTCCTTCGAGGTGCCGCGCGGCGAGCTGGTCGCGCTCAAGGGCCGGTCGGGCTCGGGCAAGACGACCCTCCTCAACCTGCTCGGCGGGCTCGACAGCCCCGACGGCGGCCGGATCACCGTCGACGGCACGGACCTCGCCGAGCTGGGCGAGGACGGACTCCTGGAACTGCGCAGGGACCGCATCGGCTTCATCTTCCAGTCGTTCGGCCTGATCCCGATCCTGACCGCGGCGGAGAACGTCGGCGTGCCCCTGCGGCTGCGCAAGGCGGACCCGCGCGAGCGCGAGGACCGGGTGGCGCTGCTGCTCTCCCTGGTCGGCCTGGCGGATCACGCCGCCCAGCGCCCCGGCGAGCTGTCCGGGGGCCAGCAGCAGCGCGTCGCCATCGCCCGCGCCCTCGCCAACCGGCCCGCCCTGCTGATCGCGGACGAGCCGACCGGACAGCTCGACGCGGAGACCGGGCTCGCCGTGATGGAGCTGCTGCGCGCGGTGGTACGCGGCGAGGGCGTCACCGCGCTGGTGGCGACGCACGACACCCAGCTGCTGGGGCTGGCGGACCGGGTACTGGAACTGAGCGACGGGCACATCGTCGAGCACGCGTAGGGCGGCGGGACCGCGGGAGCCTTCCGGGGGCGCCCGCGGACCGTCCGCGGCGTCAGAATCCTGTCAATACGGTCCCCGGCTCCACCCGCCGTGCCATGTGCCGACAATCTGCGAGGTAGCTTCGAAGCGGCTGCCGCATCGGACGCAGCCGGGTTCAAGAGAAGACAATGGGGCCATGGCACGCGGCAAGCTTCGGATCTACCTGGGTGCGGCACCCGGCGTCGGCAAGACCTACGCGATGCTCTCCGAGGCCCATCGGCGCGTGGAGCGCGGCACCGACTGCGTCGTCGCCTTCGTGGAGCACCACGACCGGCCGCGCACCGAGGTCATGCTGCACGGTCTCGAACAGGTCCGGCGCCGCGAGATCGAGTACCGCTCCGCCGTCTTCACCGAGATGGACGTCGACGCGGTCCTGGAGCGCGCCCCCGCCGTCGCCCTGGTGGATGAACTGGCACACACCAATGTGCCGGGCTCCCGCAACGCCAAACGCTGGCAGGACGTCGAGGAACTCCTCCAGGCCGGCATCGACGTGGTGTCCACCGTCAACATCCAGCACCTGGAGTCGCTCGGTGACGTCGTCGAGGCGATAACCGGTGTGCGACAGCGCGAGACCGTCCCCGACGAGGTCGTACGCCGGGCCGATCAGCTCGAACTGGTCGACATGTCGCCACAGGCGCTGCGCCGCCGGATGGCCCACGGCAACATCTACAAGCCGGACCGGATCGACGCCTCGCTGTCCAACTACTTCCGCCCCGGCAACCTGACCGCCCTGCGCGAGCTGGCCCTGCTCTGGGTCGCCGACCGGGTCGACGAATACCTCCAGCAGTACCGCGGCGAGCACAACATCCGCACCACCTGGCAGGCCCGCGAACGCATCGTCGTCGGACTCACCGGCGGCCCCGAGGGCCGTACGCTCATCCGCCGCGCGTCCCGGATGGCGGCCAAGGGCTCGGGCAGCGAGATCCTCGCCGTCTACATAGCCCGCAGCGACGGGCTGACCTCGGCCTCCCCCAAGGAACTCACCGTCCAGCGCACCCTCGTGGAGGACCTGGGCGGCACGTTCCACCACGTCATCGGCGACGACATCCCCTCCGCGCTCCTCGAATTCGCCCGTGGGGTGAACGCCACGCAGATCGTCCTCGGCTCCAGCCGCCGCAAGGCCTGGCAGTACATCTACGGCCCCGGGGTGGGCGCCACAGTCGCCCGGGAGTCCGGGCCCGACCTCGACGTCCACATCGTCACTCACGAAGAGGTCGCCAAGGGGCGCGGTCTGCCCATCGCCCGCGGTGCCCGGCTGGGCCGGGTCCGGATCATCTGGGGCTGGCTGGTCGGGGTGGGCGGCCCGGCCCTCCTCACGCTGATCCTGAGCGGCCTGGGCAACGGCCCCGGGCTCGCCAACGACGTACTGCTCTTCCTCTTCATGACGGTCGCCGCGGCCCTGCTCGGCGGACTGCTGCCCGCCCTCGCGTCGGCCGCCGCCGGCTCACTGCTGCTGAACTACTGGTTCACCCCGCCCACCCACACCCTGACGGTGCAGGACCCGGAGAACTTCGTCGCCATCGTGATCTTCTTCGCGGTGGCGGTCTCGGTCGCCTCGGTCGTCGATCTGGCGGCCCGCCGCACCCATCAGGCGGCCCGGCTGCGCGCCGAGTCGGAGATCCTCTCCTTCCTGGCCGGCAGCGTGCTGCGCGGCGAGACGACGCTGGACGCGCTCCTGGACCGGGTCCGCGAGACCTTCGGCATGGAGTCCGTCGCCCTGCTGGAACGCGCGAGCGACGTCGACCCGTGGACGTGTGCCGGGAGCGTCGGGCCGGGTCCGGTGGCCCGGCCGGAGGACGCCGATGTGGACATGCCCGTCGGCGACCACATGGCGCTGGCCCTCTCCGGCCGGGTGCTGCCCGCCGAGGACCGCCGGGTGCTCGGCGCGTTCGCCGCGCAGGCCGCCGTCGTGCTGGAGCGGCAGCGCCTGGTCGGCGAGGCGGAGGCGGCCCGGCGGCTCGCCGAGGGCAACCGGATCAGGACGGCGCTGCTCGCCGCCGTCAGCCACGACCTGCGTACCCCGCTCGCCGCCATCAAGGCCGCCGTCAGCTCGCTGCGCTCCGACGACGTCGCCTGGTCCGACGAGGACCAGGCCGAACTCCTGGAGGGCATCGAGAACGGCGCCGACCGCCTCGACCACCTGGTGGGCAACCTCCTGGACATGTCCAGGCTCCAGACCGGCACCGTCACCCCGCTGATCCGCGAGATCGACCTCGACGAGGTGGTCCCGATGGCGCTCGGCGGTGTCCCCGAGGACAGCGTCGACCTGGACATCCCCGAGACCCTGCCGATGGTCGAGGTCGACCCCGGGCTGCTGGAGCGGGCCGTCGCCAACATCGTCGAGAACGCCGTGAAGTACAGCCGCTACGCGGAGCGCGTCACGGTGGCCGCCAGCGCACTCGGCGAACGCGTCGAGCTACGGGTGGCCGACCGCGGCCCCGGCGTCCCCGACGACGCCAAGGAGCGCATCTTCGAGCCCTTCCAGCGCTACGGCGACGCCCCGCGCGGCGCCGGCGTCGGACTGGGCCTCGCCGTGGCCCGCGGCTTCGTGGAGTCCATGGGCGGCACGCTGGACGCCGAGGACACCCCCGGCGGCGGCCTCACCATGGTGCTGACGCTCAAGGCGGCGCCGGGGTACGTTCCGGTCAGCCCCGACCTGCCCGCGCGGGTCACCTCATGAACCGGGCGCAACGCCCGACCACATGGATCACCTCATGATCTCCGGTACGTCCCGGGAGATCGCCGTACAGCAGAAAGGCAGGGCCCCCATGACCCGGGTGCTTGTGGTCGACGACGAGCCGCAGATCGTACGCGCCCTCGTGATCAACCTGAAGGCGCGCAAGTACGAGGTGGACGCGGCGCCCGACGGCGCCACCGCCCTCCAGCTCGCCGCCGCCCGTCACCCCGACGTGGTCGTCCTCGACCTCGGGCTGCCGGACATGGACGGCGTCGAGGTGATCAAGGGGCTGCGCGGCTGGACCCGGGTGCCGATCCTCGTCCTCTCCGCCCGCCACACCTCCGACGAGAAGGTGGAGGCCCTGGACGCCGGCGCCGACGACTACGTCACCAAGCCGTTCGGCATGGACGAGCTGCTGGCCCGGCTGCGCGCCTCGGTCCGGCGTGCCGAACCCGTCGGGCAGCAGGGCTCCGACGACGTCGTGATCGTCGAGACGGAGGGGTTCACCGTCGACCTGGCGGCGAAGAAGGTCCACCGCGAGGGGCGCGACGTACGGCTCACCCCCACCGAGTGGCATCTGCTGGAGGTCCTGGTCCGCAACAGCGGCCGGCTGGTCAGCCAGAAGCAGCTGCTCCAGGAGGTCTGGGGGCCCTCGTACGGCACCGAGACCAACTATCTGCGGGTCTACATGGCCCAGCTGCGGCGCAAGCTGGAGGCCGACCCCTCGCACCCCCGGCACTTCGTCACCGAACCGGGCATGGGGTACCGCTTCGAGCGCGGCTGAACGGGCAGCGGGGCAGACGGACGCCAGGGCGGCCGGCCCCACCACCGCGGTCTGTGAGGGTGGCCGGGCCGTCTTGCGGGGCCTGCGCCCGGTCACCCGTTCGAGTGAGAGCGGAGACACCCGCCCGGAGCAGCCGGGACCGGTACCCTTCGGGTATGAGTGCTGTTCCTCGATCCGACAAGTCCGGCAAGGCGGAAAAGCCGTCGGGCCGCTTCCGGCGGATGCTCGACCGGCTGTCCACCTCGCAGGAGGATCTTGAGTCCGAGGAGCTCCAGGAGGACTCGCAGGCCTCGGGCTGCACACGGATCTCCGAATGCACCGACCGCCAGATCGTGAAGGTGACTGGTACCTTGCGGACCGTCACCCTGCGGCCGCGCGCCGGAGTGCCCGCGCTGGAGGCCGAGCTCTTCGACGGCACCGCTCCGCTGGACGTCGTCTGGCTGGGCCGGCGCTCCATCGTGGGCATAGAACCGGGACGCAAGCTCATCGCCTCGGGCCGGATCGCCATGAGCCACGGGCGCCGGGTGCTGTTCAACCCCAAATACGAACTCCGACCGCTCGGCAAGGAGTAGCCGGTGACGTCTCTCGACAAGCCGACGTCCGACACGGACCGCACCACCCGCACCGATCAGGAGGCGACCGACGCGAAGGCGGTCACCGAGGCCGCGCTCTTCGAGGCGTTCGGCGGTGTCCGGGGCATGGTGGAGACCGTCGTGCCCGGGCTGCTGTTCGTCACCATCTTCACGATCAACAAGGATCTGCACAGCTCGGCCATCGCGGCCCTGGCGATGTCCCTGATCCTCGTCGTCGTGCGGCTGATCCGGAAGGACACCGTCAAGCACGCCTTCAGCGGCGTCTTCGGTGTGGCCTTCGGCGTGGTCTTCGCGATGATGACGGGCAACGCCAAGGACTTCTATCTGCCGGGCATGCTCTACACGCTCGGCCTGGCCCTCGCCTACCTGATCACCACCCTTGCCGGGGTGCCGCTGATCGGTCTGATCCTGGGGCCGGTGTTCAAGGAGAACCTCTCCTGGCGCACCAGGAACCCGGGCCGCAAGAAGGCGTACGCCAAGGCCAGCTACGCCTGGGGCCTGATCCTGCTCGCCAAGTGCGCGATCCTCTTCCCGCTGTACTGGTGGGCCGACACCACGCAGTTCGGCTGGGTCCTGGTCGCCCTGAAGATCCCCCCGTTCCTGCTCGCGGTCTATCTGACCTGGGTCTTCCTCGCCAAGGCGCCGCCGCCCATCGACGTCTTCGCCGAGATGGAGGCCGAGGAGCAGGCGGAGAAGGACCGCAAGGCGGCCGAGGCCGCCGCAGCCGCCGCGGCGCGCAACCAGGAGTTCTGAGGCGTAGCAGGCAGTCGCTCCGAAACCTACGGGGAGGGGCCCGGACCGTGTCACACGGTCCGGGCCCCTCCCCGTACGTACGCCCTGTCCGTCAGTCGTCCGAGTCGCCCCGGCGCACCGACAGCAGGTCCTCCAACTGCTCCTCGCGAGCCTGCGCGGCCACGAACAGCAGCTCGTCGCCGGCCTCCAGGGTCTCCTCGGTGTTCGGCGTCAGAACCCGCTGCCCGCGGATGATGGTGACCAGCGAGGTGTCCTCGGGCCAGGCCACCTCGCCGACCTGGGTGCCGGCCAGCGCCGACTCCGGGGGCAGCGTCAGCTCGACCAGGTTGGCGTCGCCGTGGCTGAAGCGCAGCAGCCGGACCAGATCGCCGACGCTCACCGCCTCCTCGACCAGGGCCGACATCAGACGCGGCGTCGAGACCGCCACGTCGACGCCCCAGGCCTCGTTGAACAACCACTCGTTCTTCGGGTTGTTGACCCGGGCGACGACCCTCGGCACGCCGTACTCCGTCTTGGCGAGCAGCGAGACGACCAGGTTCACCTTGTCGTCGCCGGTCGCGGCGATCACGACGTTGCAGCGCTGCAGCGCCGCCTCGTCGAGCGAGGTGATCTCGCAGGCGTCCGCCAGCAGCCACTCGGCCATCGGCACCCGCTCCACCGAGATGGCGGTCGGCGCCTTGTCGACGAGCAGCACCTCGTGCCCGTTCTCCAGCAGCTCGCCCGCGATGGAACGGCCCACCGCACCGGCCCCGGCAATCGCGACACGCATCAGTGACCGCCCTCCTCAGGACCCTCGGCGAAGGCCGCCTCGACCTTCGCGATCTCGTCCGTACGCATCATCACGTGGACCAGGTCGCCCTCCTGCAGCACCGTCTGCGAGGTGGGCAGTATGGCTTCGCCCAGCCGGGTGAGGAACGCCACGCGGACGCCCGTCTCCTCCTGCAGCGTGCTGATCTTGTGGCCGATCCAGGACGGCGTGGTGTGCACCTCCGCGAGCTGCACACCGCCGCTCGGATCCCGCCACAGCGGCTCGGCGCCGGAAGGCAGCAGCCGCCGCAGCATCTGGTCCGCGGTCCAGCGCACGGTGGCGACCGTGGGGATGCCGAGGCGCTGGTAGACCTCGGCACGCCGGGGGTCGTAGATCCGCGCCGCGACATTCTCGATGCCGAACATCTCGCGGGCCACCCGGGCGGCGATGATGTTCGAGTTGTCGCCGCTGCTCACCGCGGCGAACGCACCGGCTTCCTCGATCCCCGCCTCGCGGAGGGTGTCCTGGTCGAAGCCGACACCCGTGACGCGCCGTCCGCCGAATCCGGACCCGAGACGGCGGAACGCCGTCGGGTCCTGGTCGACGACGGCGACCGTGTGCCCCTGCTGCTCCAGGGTCTGCGCGAGAGCGGCTCCTACTCGCCCGCAGCCCATGATGACGATGTGCACCTTGCGCCTACCTCGCAGTCCTGGTCGTCCGGCTGACCTGCGAAAACACCCTGCTCACACTTCTTTCTCAGCTTGCCGGGCAAACAACGGGGCAACGGTGTGTCCCGTTGCCCAGGATGAGCTTATGCGGCCCGGAGTGCGAAGCCTCATCCGAGTGGGCCTTCGCCGTGCCCCGCGCGGAGGGCGGCCGGGACCGCCGATCGCGGCCGCTGACGGACGAACCCATGAGGCGACCCTTGAGTACGGAGCACACAGACATCTAACATGTCAGTTCATGGAGACCCTGCGCCCCGTCCGGCGGACCCTGCTGCGGGACACCGCCTACGAAGCGATCCGCGACGCCATCGTCCGCGGTGACATCCCGCCCGGTGCCCCCGTCCGCGACGCCGACCTCGCCGACCGCCTCGGGCTCTCCCGGGCCCCGGTCCGCGACGCGCTGTCCCGGCTCGCCGGGGAGGGCCTCGTCGAGTCCAAGCCACAGAGCTACACCCGGGTGACCCGGCTGGTTCCGGGCGACGTCCGGGACGCGGCGGCTGTCGTACGAGCCATGCAGGAACTGGCCGCCAGGACCGCCGTACCCCACCTCACGGACGCGGACATCACCGTGATGCGCGCGGCCAACGAACGGTTCCGGAAGGCGACCGGCCGTGGCGACGTGGCGGAGGCGCTGCGCGCCGACGACCGGCTCCACGACGTACTCGTCGCCGCCTGCGGCAACGGGGCCGTGGCCGCCACCGTCGAGCGCTACACGCCGTTGATCCGGCGCCTGGAGTGGCGGCAGTTCGGTACGGCCGGCTCCGCACACGGCTCCGCGGAGCTGCACGAGCGGCTGATCGAGGCGTGCGCGGCGCGTGACGCCGAGGCGGCGGTCGGGATCACCGCCGAGATCTGGCGGGCGCTCGAAGAGCTGGCCGACGAACCGGCCGAGCAGGAGCCGGCCGAGCAGGAACCGGCCGGGCAGGAGCCGGCCGGGCAGGAGCCGGCCGAGTGGAAACCGGCCGGGCAGAAACCGGCCGAGCAGAAACCGGCCGGGCAGGAGCCGGCCGGGCAGGAGCCGGCCGAGTAGAAACCGGCCGAGCAGGAACCGGCCGGGCAGGAGCCGATCGAGCAGGAGCCGATCGAGCAGGAACCGGCCGGGCAGTCCGGCGGGCGGCCCGAATGGCCCGCCACTCCGTCTCGTCCCGCCCTGCCCCGCCCCACCCCCACCCACGCCCGACCAAAGGAGCCCCCGTGTCCATCTCCTCGTACGAGCGCTACCCCCTCCTCTTCGGTCCCTCGCCCGTGCACCGGCTCGACCGGCTCACCGAGCACCTCGGCGGCGCCGCGGTCTGGGCCAAGCGGGAGGACTGCAACTCCGGCATCGCCTATGGCGGCAACAAGACCCGCAAGCTCGAATACCTCGTCGCCGACGCCCTCGCGAAGGGCTGCGACACCCTCGTATCCATCGGCGGCGTCCAGTCCAACCACACCCGTCAGGTCGCTGCGGTCGCCGCCCGCGCCGGTCTCAAGTGCGTACTCATCCAGGAGAGCTGGGTCGAGTGGCCCGACGCCGTCTACGACAAGGTCGGCAACATCCTGATCAGCCGGCTGGCCGGCGCCGACGTACGTCTGGTGCGCGCCGGGTTCGGCATCGGGGTCAAGGAGAGCTGGGAGCAGGCGCTGCGCGAGGTGGAGGAGGGCGGCGGCAGGCCGTACGCCATCCCCGCGGGCGCGTCCGACCACCCGCTGGGCGGGCTCGGCTTCGCCAACTGGGCGTACGAGGTCGCCGAGCAGGAACGCGCGCTCGGCGTGTTCTTCGACACCGTGGTGGTCTGCTCGGTGACCGGCTCCACCCAGGCCGGCATGGTGGCGGGCTTCGCCGCTCTGGAGGAGGCGGGCGCCCGTCCGCGACGCGTACTGGGCATCGACGCCTCCGCGGAACCCACCCGGACCCGCGAGCAGATCGCCCGGATCGCGGCCGCCACCGCAGGGCTCATCGGTGTGCGCCGGGAACTCACCGTGGACGACATCGAGCTCGACGAGCGCTATCACGCGGGCACCTACGGCATCCCCGACGACGCGACCCTCGACGCCATGCGGCTCGCCGCCCGTACCGAGGGCATGGTCACCGACCCCGTGTACGAGGGGAAGTCGATGGCGGGAACGGTCGACCTCGTGGCGCGCGGCGAGATCGCCCGCGATTCCACCGTCCTTTACGCGCATCTCGGCGGCCAGCCCGCATTGAATGGTTACAGCGCCCTTTTCGCAGACGCATAGTGCAAGGATTTCGTTAAGGATTCCGCGGCGTTTTCGGCCGAGCGCAGGAGATTGCAGGGCCACGGGGGTGGTGCGTCTGCGGCTTCCATACGGAACGCTTACGATCCTCAGCGTGTCCAAACTGACCGACGTGCCCAAACGGATCCTGATCGGACGGGCGCTGCGCAGCGACAAGCTGGGAGAAACGCTCCTCCCCAAGCGCATCGCACTTCCCGTCTTCGCATCCGACCCGCTGTCCTCGGTGGCCTACGCGCCCGGAGAAGTCCTCCTGGTGCTCTCCATCGCGGGCGTGTCGGCGTACCACTTCAGCCCCTGGATCGCGCTCGCCGTCGTGGTCCTGATGTTCACGGTCGTCGCCTCCTACCGGCAGAACGTGCACGCCTACCCGAGCGGTGGTGGTGACTACGAGGTCGCCACCACCAACCTCGGCCCCAAGGCCGGGCTGACCGTGGCGAGCGCACTGCTGGTCGACTACGTGCTGACCGTCGCCGTGTCGATCTCCTCCGGGGTGGAGAACCTCGGGTCCGCGATCCCGTTCGTCGTCGAGCACAAGACGGTGTGCGCGATCGCCGCCATCGTGCTGCTGACGCTGATGAACCTGCGCGGCGTCAAGGAGTCCGGCAAGCTCTTCGCCATCCCCACGTACCTCTTCGTGGCCGGCGTCTTCATCATGATCATCTGGGGCGCGTTCCGGGGGCTGGTCCTCGGCGACACCATGCACGCACCGACCTCCGGCTACGAGATCAAGGCCGAGCACGCGGGGCTGAGCGGCTTCGCGCTGGTCTTCCTGCTGCTGCGGGCCTTCTCCTCCGGCTGTGCCGCCCTCACCGGTGTCGAGGCGATCAGCAACGGTGTGCCCGCCTTCCGCAAGCCGAAGAGCAAGAACGCCGCGACGACGCTCGCGATGATGGGCCTGCTGGCCGTCACCATGTTCTGCGGCATCATCGGCCTGGCCATGGCCACCGATGTGAAGATGGCCGAGAACCCGGCCAAGGACCTGATCAACCACGGTGTTCCGGTCGGCCCGTCCTTCGTCCAGGACCCGGTGATCTCCCAGGTCGCGGCGGCGGTCTTCGGCGACGGCACGTTCTTCTTCGTCGTCCTCGCGGCGGCCACCGCACTCGTTCTCTTCCTGGCCGCCAACACCGCGTACAACGGCTTCCCGCTGCTCGGCTCGATCCTCGCGCAGGACCGCTACCTGCCCCGCCAGCTCCACACCCGCGGCGACCGGCTCGCCTTCTCCAACGGCATCGTGCTGCTGGCCGGCGCGGCCATCCTGCTCGTCTGGATCTACGGTGCGGACTCGACCCGGCTCATCCAGCTCTACATCGTCGGCGTCTTCGTCTCCTTCACCCTCAGCCAGACCGGCATGGTCCGGCACTGGAACCGCCACCTGCGGACGGAGAAGGACCCGGCCAAGCGCCGCCACATGGTGCGTTCCCGCGCGATCAACACCTTCGGCGCCTTCTTCACCGGCCTGGTGCTCGTCGTCGTCCTCGCGACCAAGTTCACCCACGGCGCCTGGGTCGCGCTCCTCGGCATGGTGATCTTCTACGGGACGATGACCGCGATCCGCAGGCACTACGACCGGGTCGCCGAGGAGATCGCCGCCGACGAGACACCGTCCGACGAGATCATCCGGCCCTCCCGGGTCCACTCGATCGTCCTGGTCTCCAAGCTCCACCGGCCCACCCTGCGTGCCCTCGCCTACGCCAAGCTGATCCGCTCCGACCGGCTGGAGGCGCTCTCCATCAGCGTCGACCCGGCGGAGACAAAGGCGCTCAAGGACGACTGGGAGCGGCGCGGCATCGACATCCCGCTGAAGATCCTCGACTCCCCGTACCGCGAGGTGACCCGCCCGGTCATCGACTACGTGAAGAGCCTGCGCCGGGAGAGCCCGCGCGACGTGGTGAGCGTGTACATCCCGGAGTACGTGGTCGGCCACTGGTACGAGCACCTTCTCCACAACCAGAGCGCCCTGCGCCTCAAGGGGCGGCTGCTGTTCACCCCGGGCGTCATGGTGACCTCCGTGCCGTACCAGCTGGAGTCCTCCGAGGTGGCCAAGAAGCGCGCCAGGAAGCGCGCCGAATGGAACGCGCCGGGCTCGGTGCGCCGCGGCCCGGTGGAGCGCAGGCCCAAGGAACCCAGCGGCAGGAGCTGACCGCAAGGCCGCTCCCGCTGGTGGTAAACGGCCGGACGACACCCACGTAGAATCGTAGGTTGTTGTCCGGCCGTGGTTGTTGTCCGGCCGTTTCCCCTTGATCCCTGGAGCCACTCCCTCATGCAGAACGAACCCACGTCGTCGCTGGTCGGGGAGGAGTACGAGGTCGAGGTCGGCCCCGTCGCACACGGCGGCCACTGCATCGCCCGCACCTCGGAGGGCCGGGTCCTCTTCGTACGGCACACGCTCCCCGGCGAGAAGGTCATCGCCAGGGTCACCGACGGCGAGAGCGACTCCCGCTTCCTGCGCGCCGACGCGGTACGGATCATCGAGGCGTCCAAGGACCGCGTCGAGGCGCCCTGCCCGTACGCGGGCCCCGGCAAGTGCGGCGGCTGCGACTGGCAGCACGCCAAGCCCGGCGCCCAGCGTCGGCTCAAGGGCGAAGTGATCGCCGAACAGCTCCAGCGCCTCGCGGGCCTCACCCCCGAGGAGGCGGGCTGGGACGGCACGGTCATGCCGGCCGAGGGCGACAAGCTCCCGGCGGGTGAGGTTCCCGCCTGGCGCACCCGCGTCCAGTACGCCATCGACGAGGACGGCAAGGTCGGCCTGCGCAAGCACCGCTCGCACGACGTGGAGCCCGTCGAGCGCTGCCTGATCGCCGCCCCCGGCGTCACGGAGCTCGGCATCGAGAAGCGCGACTGGCCCGGCATGGCCTCGGTGGAGGCCATCGCCGCCACGGGTTCCCACGACCGCCAGGTCATCCTCACCCCGAGGCCCGGCGGCCGGCTGCCCCTGGTCGAGCTCGACAAGCCGGTCTCGGTGATGCGCGTCGACGAGCGGGACGGCGGCATCCACCGCGTCCACGGCCGCGCCTTCGTCCGCGAGCGCGCCGACGACCGCACCTACCGCGTCGGATCCGGCGGCTTCTGGCAGGTCCACCCCCAGGCCGCCAACACCCTGGTCCGCGCCGTCATGCAGGGTCTGCTGCCCCGCAAGAACGACATGGCCCTCGACCTCTACTGCGGCGTCGGCCTGTTCGCCGGCGCCATCGGCCAGCGCATCGGCGAAAAGGGCGCCGTCCTCGGCATCGAGTCCGGCAAGCGCGCGGTCGAGGACGCCCGCCACAACCTGAAGGACCTGGACCGCGTCCGCATCGAACACGGCAAGGTCGACCAGATCCTCCCGCGCACCGGCATCACCGAGTGCGACCTGATCGTCCTCGACCCACCCCGCGCAGGCGCCGGCAAGCAGGTCGTCAACCACCTCGCGGGCCTGGGCGCGCGCCGCATCGCGTACGTCGCATGCGACCCGGCGGCGCTGGCGCGCGACCTGGCCTACTTCCGGGACGGCGGGTACCGGGTGCGGACGTTGCGGGCGTTCGATCTGTTTCCGATGACGCATCACGTGGAGTGCGTGGCGATTCTGGAGCCGGTGAAGAAGGACTCCTGACCTGCGGTTTTCTGGTGTGGCCGGTTTTTGACGGATTATGCCGACCTGTTTTCGGGTGGGCATGATGTGGGGAATGCCATCGGACTGCCGAATGCTTCTGACCTGCGGTTCTGTGGATGGCGTGTTGGATGAGGGATTCACTGCCCCGATCTTCGCGGGGCAGTGAGAGATCATTTCGACGCTCATCTGACGCTAATTCTGACGGGGCGTCATGCGTGTCCGGTAGCGCTCGTGGTCGCTTGGGATCGGTGGTGCCGGGCCTCGAACTCTTCGAGTGGAGGTCCACTGGACGGCGAGGCGTTCGACCTGGTCAGCATCTCGCCAGTTCGGCCTTGAAGGAGCCGACGGAGGCGGTCGCGCCAGTGTCCAGCAGCCGATCCTCGCAGGGGATGGAAACGTATTGCGAGCCGCAGTGCTGTGATGAATCAGTCCCGAGCCCTTCTTGATTCCCCGCCGGCGCAAGGCGGTCTTCAGTGCGTCGAGCGGGGGTATGTGCGCATGTGAGTGGCGAGCTGCCATCCGGCGGTACGGACTCGGGGCCTGGCGACGGCGCTCGCAAATCCGCCTTTGGCGCTGTGCATGCGGCACATGGGTCTGCCAGGCTAGACCGCACCGTGAGCCCCACTCCGTCCGTTATCCGTAACACCGCTGGATATTGGTGCGAGCGGCGTGCCGCGAGCAGCCCGACCGTGGCCCTGGACCAGAGGCGACGGCTATCCGGCCGATGTGACGTACAACCGTTTCGGCTCCGCCAGAACGGCACGTGCGCCGTCGAAGTCGGCGAGTCTCGCGGCCACCGTGGCGGTGGCCAGCCGCAGGGGGAGCGCTGCCGAGAACTTCAGCCCGTGGACTGCGCGCGGGTCGACGTCCGGAAGGACCATCGCCGGAGCTGCCGCGGCGGCCTCGATCGCGGAGCGCCACATGACGTGTGACAGATCCTCCCGCAGCCGCAAATAGCAGTCCGTCGGGCGCTGAACCGGATCGGCGATCGATGACAAGGTTGCGCCCAGCGTCGCGTTGGCGCGGTATCCGGCCCACGTCCACCAACGAACGTCGTTGCCCTTCCGGGCCACAAGTGTCCCAGCGGGATGAACGATGTGTGGCCCCTCGGTTTCACGCCACTCCTGAAGGCAGACGTCGGCCCGCCGGGTGAGCGAGACGACCGGGTCGGATCCGAGAAGTACTGCTCGCATGGCACGGGTCAGTGCATGGGAGAGCCCCATGAATGTCCCGCTCGACCATTTGGCGATCCCTCCGCCGTCGACCGGTTCGACGAAAGCCCGCTTGCGTCCCCAGTCGATGAAGGTCACCTGCCAGCTGCGACCGGCCAGCAGCAGCCTCCGTGGGCCCGGCCGTTCCTCGGTGAGTACTGAGGGATCCATCTGGCCGATCTCGGTGCGCCCGGACAGGACGGTGAACTGCGGTGGTGCGGTGAACGACGCGGTCAGCTCGATGAAGTGCCGTCGACCGAAACGGCGTTCGGCCTCAGGCCCGATGAACAGCATTCCGCCGTCGGTGTCGAGGAAGCCCTCGTCCGTCAGATGGCGCAGGATTGGAGCGGCCGAGCGGTCGAAGGGAGCGAGGCCGTTCCACTGCTCGGGCCAGAGCTGGTCACCCAGTTTGTGTTCCTGAAGTGTGGCGGCCAGCAGCTGCTGAGCCACGAGGTGGCGTGGCTCGGGTGGTGCCACAACGGGTTCGACCCATCCGCGCCCCCAGAGCAGGAGTAGCCCCGCGGCTTGCAGGAGCGTGTCCTTGCGGGTGGCCAGGAAGAGACAATTGCGCTGGGTACCAGCTCTGCGTCCGGTGCGGCCGATGCGCTGGAGGAACGAGGCGACGGTGCTCGGGGAGTCGATCTGGATGACCCTGTCCAAGTCGCCGACGTCGATGCCCAGTTCCAAGGTGGACGTGGACACGATGACGCAGTCCCGTGCCTCGGCGAACGCCTGCTCCGACCTGGCTCGCTCGTCGGCCGAGAGCGAGGCGTGCGACAGGAACACCGTGACCTCCCGCGCCCGCAGCGCCGCTCCCAGCTCCTCCACCTGACGCCTGGAGTCGCAGAACACGAGCCGTTTCTCGCCCCTGTGCAGGGCCGCGATCACCTTGGCGGCGTTGTCGAGGGAGCCCACGTAGTCGAGCTCCACGTCTCCCGGTGGGGGCTCCGCGGCCGGCATGCCGACGGGCCGGCCAGAGGTGGTGGCGGGCGCCTTGGGGAGATCCGGAGCCACCACCCGGCCAGGGCGCTGTCCCGCGCCCGATCCCTGGAGCCAAGTGAGCAGTTGGTGAGGATTGCCGACGGTCGCGGACAATCCGATGCGCTGGATGGGCCGCCCGGTGACGCGCTCCAGGCGCTCCAGCACGGCCAGGAGATGCCAGCCGCGGTCGTCGCCGGCGAAGGCGTGCACCTCGTCCACGACGACGGCCCGAACACCTCCCAGCAGGTGTGCATGATCGGTCTTCACGCCGATGAGCATGGCCTCCAGAGACTCCGGCGTGGTCAGCAGGATGTCGGGCCTCTCGGTGCGGATGCGTCTGCGCTGGGACTCCTTGGTGTCGCCGTGCCAGAGGGCGGCGGTGCGCCCGAGCCACTGCGCGTACCCATCGATCCGCGTTACCAGGTTGTTGAGAAGGGCCTTGAGCGGGCAGAGGTAGAGAACCGAGGTGCCCGTCCAGCCTTGAGTGGTCATGGCTGACAGGATCGGCAGGCACGCGGCCTCGGTCTTGCCACCGGCAGTGGGAGCGAGGACGACGGTGTCCTCGCCGTCCATCACCGGGTCGATCGCAGCGCGTTGGAGCGGGCGCAGATCGGGCCAGCCGAGGGTGTTCACCACGTGATGCAGGACGACGAGATCGAGCCGGTCGACGGGGTCCGCTCCCTGCGCCATCACAGCTCCAGATCGATGCCGTCGGCGGACGACGCGGCCGCCAGGTTGCGTTCCACGGCGGTGAGTTCACTGCCGGCCACCGTCAGTCGGTAGTGCTGCCGGGGGTCGAAGTCCTCGAACTGGTCGATGCGGTCGAGGACGTCACCGACGAGCTTCTTCAGGAAGAGCCGGGGCGCCACACCGACCTTGCCGCCGAGCGCCCCGCCCACCGCCTGTGCGAGATCGGCGACGTACGCGTCGTCGGCCAGGGCCTTGATCCGGTCGGGAGCAGCGGCACCGGTTGCGTACAGGTCTCGGATGGTGATTCCGAGCCCTGTCAGGGAATCCTGGGTGAATCCCGAAAGGCGCAGCTGGACGGCGCGTGGGTTGTCGAAGCGGGGATCGGTGGTGAAGTCGGTGGCGAGGCGCTGGGCGAGCGGCGCGAGGCGCTGGACACCCTGCTGCCCGTCGTAGAACGCGGGGGTTCCGGTGATGACCAGGTAGAGGCCGGGGAAGCGGCCGGAGTGGATTTCGTCGATGAGCTGGCGCAGTGCGTTCAGCGCCTTGTCGCGGGCGTCCGACCGTACACGCTGCAGTGTCTCCACCTCGTCGAGTACGACGAATAGCCCTCGGTGTCCGGAGTCCCGCAGAACGGTCAGCAGCCCTTGCAGGAACCCCAGGGCCCCGAAGTGATCCAGGTCCCCGCGCACTCCGGCGGACCGGCGGGCCGCCGCGGCCACATGGGGCTGACCGCCGAGCCAGGCGAGGACGGCCGCAGCCGTCGGTTCGTCCCCTTCGGCGAGGGCGGATCGGTAGCCGCGGAGTGCGGCGGCGAAGGACGGAGCATGCCGCGACACCTCGGTCAGCCGGGCGGCCAGGAGCTGCTCCACCGCGCCGCTCAGTTCGTCCTCGTCGGCCCCGGCGGCGAGTGCGTCCTCCTCCAGTGCATAGAACCAGGCGTCCACCACCGGGCGGAGCGCGCTCGGAGGGAAGCTGGAGGTGGACAGCCGTTCGGTGAGGCGCCGGTAGACGGTTTCCAGCTTGTGCAGTGGCGTCTCTGTCTCGGAGACCTGGATCTCGGCCACGGCGAAGTTGCGCTGCTTGGCGCGCTCGCCGAGCCAGCGGGTGAAGAACGTCTTGCCGGATCCGTACTCACCCCGGACGGCTTTGAACACCGAGGCGCCCGAGGCGACCGCGTCGAGCTCGGCGTCGAGCGCGGACTCGAATCGGTCGAGGCCCGTGGCGAGCAGGTCCAGGCCGCTCTCCGGAACGGCGCCGCGCCGCAGGGCGTCGATCGCGGTACGCCGCCGGACGGCGGAGACGGCTGAGGAGCGAGGGTCGGTCACCGGGCCATTGTCCCATCGGCCCGGTGGCTCTCGACCGGCTGTCGCGTCATCTGCGGGGCAGCGGTCCGTAACCGAGGGTGGTCGTCAGGTGGGCGACGAAGTCGGCGCTCTTGGCGGTCTTGTCGGGACTCCATTGCCGTTCGTTCTGGAAGCTGTCGAACTGTTCCTTCAGCGACTTCCAGAGGGACAGCAGGCGGATGGTGGTGGGGAAGGTGCCTTCCCGGGCCGCGTTGTTCAGCTCCTGGGGCTTCCCGAACGCTCTGCCCACGAGATCGACGGCGCCGAGCATGGCGAGATGGAAGCGAAGGTTCGTGTGCTCCGAGCGGGAGATGAGGTCCGGTGCCACCTGAAAAAAGGCGTCGATCTGCCGCTGTGCCTGCGCCAGCCACAGGTAGACCGGCAGTTCGGTCTTGTCGGAGAAGACGCGCCGGTAGTCGGTGTCCGACTTCAGCAGGCTCGACGGACGGGCGCGGGCGTAGTCGGGCCGCCCCAGGCCCATCGCCATGACGGACTGGGCGAGCAGGGGGATGCTGATGATCCGGTCCGCCGACTTGCCCTGGTTGCGGTAGAAGTTCTTGCGCCGGTCGTAGAACCAGTCGTGCTCCAGGAAGTACGACTCGATCTGCCGCTGGATGTCGTCCGTCGCCCGCAGGGATGCCACGGGCACACTCGTCTGCCGGTTGGTCGCCCGGATAACGGCATCCCGCGCTGCCTGGTCGGCAGTGACGAGGATGCGCACCTGCACCAGCCTCTCGAACACTGCCGCACCTGGATCGGTCGCGTACAGGCCGCTGAGCGTCTCATGCAGCGTGTACGAGGTCTGGAGACCGTTCACGATCTGTACGTCGGACAGGCTCATCCGCTTGCCGATCGAGGTCGCCTGCGAGCACACGATCGTGATGCCGTTGTTGAGCCACCAGAACTCCGGCGCGTCAGGCTTCTGGAGGGACGCCGTGATCTCCCGGTTGACCTCGACGTTCCCCTGATAGTCGCGGACGTTCCAGTCGAAGATGTGGGTCTGTATCGCCCCGGTTTCCTCGCTCAGGAAGTCGATGTACTCGCCCAGGGCGACCAGCGCGATGTGGCTGGTGCCGTGCGTGATGCTCTCCCGGTACGGGAGTTCCAGGGTGTACGAGGGCAGGGTGCTGGCACGCTTCCACAGCTCCGCAGGCCCGAGAAACTCCACCTCGCCCGTGGAAATCGCGAAGGCGTTGGAGAACTGTGCCTCCAGGATCTTGCCCTTCGCCTGCACTTTCGGGTGCACTTCGCCCGCCTCGCCGCGTGTCACGTACGAGAACTTGATCAGTACCGTGGGGTGGCGGGTGAGAAGCTTGGTCAGGGCCCTGCGGAACATTCCGAAGCGGGCGAGCAGGTCGTCGGAATACAGCAGCCCGACCACGGACTCGTCGACCTCCATGTCCAGGAGGTTCGAGCAGGTGGAAGCCACCTTGTCCAGCGCGACCTCGGAGAAGCCTGTGCTGGTTTTCGCCTGGACGAGCCACAGCGTCAGCTGAGATCCCGCCTCCACGCCCGTGGCGGCGAACTGGGGAGAGAAGATCTCGCTGTCCTCGTGGAGCAGCCTGCCACCGAGGAAGACGTACACCCCATCGATGCCGCCGTCGTCCGAGCCACCGATCACACCGGCCTCGATCTCCTCCTCGGAGAGGCCGTAGCCGTGCAGGGCGTGCTCGGCCGCGAACCTCTCGAAGGTGGCGTCGAAGGACAGCGGAACGGTGCGCGCGTTCCGCTGCTCCTCGATCATCGCGTTGATCAGTACACGATCGTTGGCGCTCATGGCCCCCCGGTCCGTTCATGAGGTGCGGCTCTCACCGCTCTGTCTGCTGAGATTGAACTGGTCGCGCAGCAAGGAGAGATTGAGACGGATCGTCCGACCGTCCGGAAGCGTCTCCAGGACCTGCACGCCGTCGTAGTTGAGCAACTGCCGCAGAATGGCGGCGAAGCCGTCCGCCCGGGTGGCCGGGTACTCGACACGCTGGGCCAGCGCCGTGACCGGAAGGGTGCCTCCCGCATCGACCAGGGCCCGGATCGCGCGGTCCACCTTGTCCATCGGCGGCTTCCGTGCCAGCAGGCCGATTTGTCCCCGGAACGCCTCCGATGCGAAGAGTGCCTCGACGAGAGCGTCGTCGGGATCCACCACGGCCTTCTTCACCAGTGCTTCCTCGCCCTCGCCTGCCGGCACCAGGGTGACGTCGAACAACGACTCGTGCGTCCTGGCCAGGTGGGCCTGTTCCTTCTTCGGCTGCTGACGGCTCTGCCGCCTCGGCGCAGGAGCCGGTTCGGGAGTGGCCGCCGCGGCAGGACGGGTCTTCTGCTCGTCGAGGAGCCACCAGGTCGGCCGCTGATCGCCCAGTTCCCGCCAGGTCGGGGGAGGTGTGGCTCCGAACGGCAGAAAGGCAAGGACCGGAATGGTGAACTCCGCAAGGGATGCCCCGCCGTGATAGCCGGCCTTCCGGGCTGTGTACCTGGAATCGGCATCCCACAGCGCGACGATCGACCCGCCGGGCTCCGGCGCGACCACCCGGTGCCCGCGCAACTCGACCTCGGCCGCCGCCGTCCTGCCGCCCTCGGCCCGGTGGCGGGCCGACTGCGGCGACTCGGTATCGACCTTCACGCCGTGTCGGTCCACCACATGCCCGTGGTCGCTGGTGACCAGTACAGCCATGCCCTGCCCGGCGGCGACGCGCAGCAGATCCAGGAGAGCGGGAATGTGCTCGGCCTGCCAGGCGCTGTCGCCGAGCTTTTGTTCCTTGGCGAGCCGGTCGTCGATGGCGTTGAGGACGACCGCCACGTGCGTACGGCCGTCCATGAGCGCTTCGGTGAGCGCGGGTCCAAAGGTCGCCCCGGCACTCTCCGCCCGCAGGTCGTCCTTGTGGAACACGGCAGCGGGCGCACCGCGCCAGAGGGCATGGCCGGGGAACAGCTGGGCCTCGTCCTTCTGTGACCCCTGCATCAGCCTTCCAGCGAAGAGTGACGTACGGGAGACCGCGGTCAGCGTCGGCAGGGCCGCGGCCATGGCGCGGCGACGTGGGACACCTTCGTCCATCGGGTCGAACTCGGCCCAGGACGCTCGTAGTTCCTCGCCCAGCTCGGTGGCGATGGCCGCACTCACGCCGTCCAGTACGAGGAGGAGGATCCTCCGGTCGGCGGCGCTCTGGACGACCGGCTTCACGGTGCGCTCGAGGAAGGTCTCCACCGTGAGCATCGCACCGGGCTCGGTACCCGCGGCCGTCCAGGTCGCGAGAGCGCGGGCGAAGTCGCGGTCGATCTCGTGCCGCCGTGCGCGTACACGAGCGACGAGCACGTCGTACGCGGCCTTCAACACGGCATCGGGATCCCCGCCGGCCTCGATGTGTTCAAGGGCGCGGTCCACCCACCCGGTCTCGGCGAGATGGCGCTGTATGGCGGCGTAGACCGAGGGAGCGTCGACGGCCGGTTCGGTGGCCAGCCACTGAACCAGCCGCTGGGCCATGTGTGTGCGCTCGACGCGCGCTCGTACGTCGGGCCCGTTCCTACGCCGGTGCTCGCCCAGAGCGCGGACCGCAGCAGCGAGCGGGTCCGCCCGGCCGGCCGAGAGCGCCCGTCCCACGGTGGTGAACCTGGCATCCAGGCCAGCCGGCAGTACCGGGCTCTCCTGGGCCGCGGCTTCCGCGCCGAACTGACGGATCAGTGCCGAGGCGCGCTCCAGGACGGTGTCGGTGATCCTCCGGGCCTCGCGGGCTTCGTCCGCTCCGTCGCCACCGCCCCTGGCGGTCCGGGCCAGGAGCCCGACGACGTAATCCTCCGACGCCCGCCCGAATGCGGCTGCGAGGGTGTCGAACTGTTCGCCTTCAGCCGGTCGCCGCTCCCCGAACCAGCGCTCCGCCCGACCGCGTGCCGTGTACGTGGACGCATCCGCCGAGGCATGACACCACAGGGCCGCGCACACCAAGCCGAACGCGACCGCGTCGGCCCCGTGTTCCGCCTCGACGAGGGCGAGGAGTGCCCGCCCGGCGAGCCCGGCCTGATCCTCCTCACTGAGGAACTCCGTGAGCCCAGAGCGCTCGGGTCCCCGTAGCTCAAGAAACCTCTCGGGGCGGCCGGGAGTCAGCGACCAGCCGAGCAGCGTATGCGTGTCCAGGCTGCCGGCCGTCGCGGTGTGATCCTGTGCCGCCGACTCGTCCTCGTACGGGCCGAGCCGAAGCCGACGCAGCGACAGGGCGGACAGCGCCGTGCGCCGCGAGAGCATGCCGCCCGCCAGACGGGGCCAGCGCTTGGGCGGAGCGGCGTCGAGGAGCGCCTCGGCAGCCCAGTTGTCCTCTTTGAGCCGGGGGTCGACCTGCTGGGCGCCGAATGCGTCCCGGACCACGTCCCAGCTGTCCACCGCGTCGATGCGCTGTTTGTGGGCACGTGCCAGGATCGCCGGGTCCAGTTCGTTCTGCTCGCGATCGGTGAGGATCACGAGCACGGCAGGGCCTGTGACCCGGTCCGCGAGATGGTCGAGCAGCAGCTCGTGCACGGCGAGTGGGGACAGCGCTGCCACGACGCGGGCGGACTGCCCGTCGCCCCAGACCGGTTCGGCGGGACCGTCCCACTGCGGTGCGGAACGCAACAGTACGGCTCTGCGCTTGCCCCGGCCCACGAGAGCATCGGTGAGGGACGACTGGGCGGACAGGTACTGGGTGATCGTCGCGAGGTTCAACCGCACCGCGACCGTGCTGGTCGTCACCGCGCTCATGCCTCGACTACCCGCCAGGTGATCTCGATGGTGGCACCGGGCTCCTGTGCCGCCAACTCTGCCAGCTGCGATTGGAGTTCGGCCACCGCTTGCATCGCGGGTGTACGGCTGCCGCCCGAACGCCGCACCCGGCCGGTACCGGTGGACCCTTCGGCGGGGCTGGTAGAGGACCCCTCCTCCGGCACACGCGGATGGCGGGAGGGCGTATCCAGAGGCACGTCACCCGGACCGGGGACAGGAAGAACAGGCGGGGGCGGCGGGGTGACCGTCGCCCGGTTCCGCTTGACCAGCGCGAGGACCTCGCGCTGGGTGCGGGCCAAAGCGTCCTTGAGGTCGTTGGTCCGCTGGTCGCTGCGGGCGGCATTGCGCAGGGACTCGAGCAGTGCCGCGCCCTCGGGGCCCTCGGCGGTGGCCAGGTCGAGGGTGGTCCACGATGCCGAGTCCAGCGCACGGGCCACCGCCCCGGCCTGCTTGACCGAGGTCCCGAAGCGGTCCGCGCTGACCCCGCCGAAGTCGAAGGCGGCCAGCGCCTCCACCGTCTTCTTCGCACCGGCGGCACCCTGGCCGGCCGAGCGCGTGAGGGCGTCCAGCAGATCGACGGCCCGGCGCGCGATGGCAAGCCGGCCGGCCTCCACGGTCTCGTCCAGCTGAAGGAAGGCGGCATGCCGCTCCAGCTCGGTCACGAGTTGGCGAGCCTCTTCCCGGCAGTCCCCGGCTTCCTTGGCGATCTGCCGGGCGAGCTGGTTCACCATGCGGCCGCGTCGCAGCGTCGGCGCGGGTACACCGAACACCGTCGTGAAACGCTGGCGGGCAGCCTCCCAGACCTCCTCCGACGGCAGCGGCTGGCTGCGCAGCGCATCCTGGTCCTTGATTTCGTGGAGTCCAGGCGCCGGGTCGAGAGGAATGCCCGCCCGCACCCACACCCGGTCGTCCATCTCGGCGAACGAGGCCACCACGAGCCGGGAGAGGAAGACCGGCAGTCCACGCGGATTCGGCCGGTCCGTCCAGTCGGTGAGTGTGATCAGACTGAGGTCCCCGGTCACCCCCTGCTCGCGAGCGAGCTTCTGGAAGTGGTCCGCCCAGTAGCGCGACACCTCGAAATATGCTTCCTTCTGCTGGCCGAGCCGCAGCTGGCCGGCCACCCGGCGCATCAGGTTCCGGTCGGCGGCCGGGACCTCGGCCCGCCCGTCACGGGCCTCGGAGGCTGCCTGGACGTGTCCGAACACCTTCTTGGCGTCGGCCGGCTTGACGACGGTGCCGTTGCCGTCGGGGTCGAGGTCCGGGTGATCCGGGTACTGGCTCGCGAGCAGCTTGCCCGCGATGTGCCGGATCCCGTCGCGCAGCGACTGGCCAAAGGAGAGCGTCAGCCCGTCGACCGCACGCAGTGACTCCAGGTGGTCGCCGAACCCCAGCTCCACGTCGGTCGCCTTCTTGTCGGCGAGCCCGTAGGCCTGCTTGAAGGCGGCCTTGACGTTCTTGAGCAGGGACTCCCGCTGGGTTTCGAGCAGCCCCTTGGCGCTTGCCCGGTTGTCGGGGTTCAGATGGACCGCGTACTGACCGTTGAACCGCTGCTCGTCCGCGAGCGCCTTGTCGATCACGACCAGCCGACGGAAGTCGGCATACCGCTGGCTGGAGAGGTGGGTGGGGAGCCAGGCGACGGTACGCGACGGCTCGCCCTGCTTCTCGCGGAGCCGCCGCATCCGGTTGGCGTCCTCGACCGGCCCGTACTCGCTCTCGTCGAAGGGCAGGTCGATCGCGATCCGCCAGCGACCGTCCAGCTGCGGCATCAGGTCGTGATCCGCCAGCTCGTCCTCGTCCGCCACGTTGCCGAAGATCACCTCGACACTGCGCTCCGTGCCCCGCCAGACGAAGTTCAGCTCGTCGATCAACTGGCCCTGCGTGATGCCGAGCTCATCGGCGAGCAGCCGCTTGGCGAGGGCGCTCCGGCTGCCCGGGTTGTCGTTGACGTTGGCGTTAGCGATGACCGAGTCCACGTCGACCCCGGAGAGTTCGAGACGGGCACCCGGATTGCTGTCGGTGCCGGTCTCCTTGATCTCGGGGAAGCGGCCCGCCCACTCGGCCACCTTGTTCTTCAGGATGCCGTACTCGCGGCCGGGGATCGGAGCGACCACCGAGCCGTAGTTGAGGGCGGACAGCCGTCGGATGGTGAGGTCGGAGAGAGCGGGGACGCTGGGCGCGAGCGCGGACAGCAGCAGCGTGCCGATGATCCGGTTGTCGCCGACGAACAGCTTGATCCGGCCCCGCAGCTCCTGGTCGGTGATGCTGTCGGGACGGTTGGTGTACCGCTCGATGTCCTCCTCCGACACGTTGTGTGTGAGCAGGAGGTACGGGCGAAGCTTGGTTCGGTACAGCTTGTCCGCGGCCTCGAAGACCACCTTCAGGCTGTTGGTGAAGGGCTTGTCGCCACCGGCCGTGATCAGCGGGTACAGGTCACCGACCGGGATCAGGTCGCCCAGGCGCAGTTCGGCACGGTGATCGGCGAGAAGCTGACCCATCAGCTTCATACCGGTCCGGTTGCGCTGGAGCGCCGAGGACACATGGACGAGGGTGTCCATGAACGCCGGCGAGAACGGGTACGTCAGCCGGAAGCTCTCCTCGTCCGCCCCGACGCCGTCCGCGCCGCGGTCGGATCCGAGGAGGGTGTCCCACACCTCCTGGCGGACTCTGCGGGTCTTCTCGAACTCCGCCTTGACCAGGGCAGCGGCTTCGGTGTCCTTGGGCCGAAGCAGACGGGCATGTGCGATCACGGGAAGATTGCGGTCCTCGAGTGTGATCTTGTCGAACCGGCCCGAGGCCAGGTTGAGCGTGTCCTGGATGGAGGACTCCGCCGCTCCGGACACTTCCTCGCCGACGAGCTCGCGCAGGTCGCGCTGCCGGGCGATGAAGGAGACCACGGGGATGGCGCGGCGTGCGTCGCCGCCCTCCACGAAGTTCGTGATCTTGCTGGCCTCGCGGGCCACGAACTTCTCCTCGTGGATCAGGGTTGCCAGCCACAGGATCAGCTCGTCCAGGAAGAGGATCAGCCCGTCGTAGCCGAGCGCCTTGGCGTGCTCGGCGATCACGGACAGCCCGGCGTCGAGGGAGATGAACCCGTGCTCGTTCTCGGCGGCGTTCTTCGCGAAGCCGGGCAGCAGATTCGTACTCGCGTCGCGCACCAGCCGTGCCCGCAGCTCGGGCGGCGTGGACGGGCGGACGAGGTTGAGTGCCTGGCCCGCCTCGTGCACCTCCTCGGCGGCGAGCGCGGTGTCGAGCAGGTCCGGCGTCCACGCCCACGTGAGGGACTCGCCCCACTCGTCGCCATCGTCCTCGGCCGCCACGGCCTCGGACTCGTCCACCGAGGTCAGGCCCGTGATGACGGGCCCGTCGCCCATGCTGGCCCGCATCGCCCGGATGTCGTCGAAGAGGGCGTCCGTCCGGTACACCTGCGGCGTCGGAGCCTCTGGGTGCAGCTTCTTGACGTGGGTCACGTACCCGCCGAGCACCCGCTGCTCCAGCACCTTCGCCCCGAGCATGTGGTACGGCACGAGCAGGAACTTCTTCCCGTCCGTGCCGAGCCACTCGTGCTTCGTCAGTACGGGGTCGAGGTCCTCGCGGGCCCGGGCCGCCGGGCTGCCGCTGAGCAGGGCGTGCAGCACCGCCATGAAGTGCGACTTACCGGAACCGAACGAGCCGTGCAGATACGCCGCCTTGGACGTCCGTCCGTCGAGCGCGGACCGGATCAGGCCGAGTGCCTCGTCGAAGTTCTCCAGCAGCCGCTCGGTCACCACGTAGTCGCGGAGTGCGCGCTCGGCGCCCTCGGGAGTCGTCGCCTCCGAGAGCTGGAGCACGAAGTCCGAAGTGGAGATGGACTCCTTGATGTCGATGACATCGCGGAGCAGGGGCGGCTGCTGGGCCATTGACGATCTCACTCTCCGGCGGGACTGGTTTTCTGGTTCAACCGATCGTATGGCGTAGGTCTGACATCGGATGACCCTTTTCGGTCACCGGACGTCACACCAGGGCGGCTACCGCCTCGACGCCCGAGGCCGGGTGTACGAGCGAGCGCAGTTTGTCCCGTGTCTCAGGATCGGTCGAGTAGATGACCGTGCCGACCATGCCCCGAGTGAGCAGCACCTTGTAGGTGTTGCGGATGAGCCTGGCGACGTCGGCGTCCGGGGTCGCCTTCGTGAAGGACGGATCCTTCGACGCGGTCCGGTCCACCACCCAGCGGTCCGTCCGCCAGACCAGGTCGGGCCCGATGATCACGCCCGACCAGTCGTACTCGAAGCCCTGCGCAGTGTAGACACAGCCGACCTGGCCGAATCCGGCCGGATCGGTGGCCCACAGAGGTGCCGGCGGAGCGCCGAGCACCGAGCGGTCGCCGTACAGGTTCCACGGCCGCGCCCAGTCCCCGATGACGACATCGGCGGGCAGCGACGGCATGTCCGGAGTGACCTTCGTCGTCCACTTCCAGCAGTAGCCGGCCGACATGCGCGCGCTGTAGCGGTCCACCTTCCGGCGTGCGAGGAGGAAGTCCTCAAGCTCCTGGGGGCTGTCGGCAGTCAGCAGTTGCACCTTGCCGTCCGGCTCCCAGACGGCCGGGTCGCCGCCCTCCAGCCCGAGGAGGTCGGCGACCCACTTCACGTACGCGTCGCTGCCGCCGCACCGGAACTGGCCGCCCAGCTCCACCACCGTGCAGTCCACCCCCTGCTCGGCGGCGGCCCGCTCGATCTCCTCCCTGGTCCCCATCTCGCCGGGCCGCACCACCTGGTGCTGGTCGAGCAGGAACACCGGCACCCTGGCCGCGTCGATCAGCTCCGCCACCTGCGGACGGTCGGTGCGCAGAGCTGCCTTGGTGTAGCGGTTGGCTGAGGTCTTGCGAAGCCGGTGCGCCTCGTCGCAGATCAGTACGTCGAGATCGTTCGGCTCGGCCTCCATGAAGCTGTTGAAGTACATGAACAGCTTCTGGACCTCGGGCTTCCGGGCCCCCGCGACCTTGCGCATCGTCTTGGTGAACGACTGCGAACCGGTCGCGTGCAGGGCGGTCTCCCCGCGCCGGTACAGCTCGCCCAGCAGCGACAGAGCGATCACACTCTTCCCGGAGCCGGGCCCCCCGGTCACCACGATCACCTGCTTGTGGTTGCCGCGCTTGGCCTTGCGTACGGCGGACAGCACCAGCTCGTACGCGAGCCGCTGCTCCGCGACGAGCACGAACTGCTCCCGGTCGCGGATCGCCGCCGCCGCGACAGCCATCAGCTGCTTCGAGGGCCCCACCTTGCCGTGGAGCAGCGCGTCCGCCGCCTCAGCGCCGGGCTTCGGGGCGAGCCGAGAGCGCAGGAAGTCGAGGAACGCGCCGCGCTGCTCCCCGGTGTACATCCGGCCCTGCTGATCCTCCGTGACTTCTCGCAGTCCGGCGATCCTGGACTCGGTCGCGTTGTGGAGGAACGCCACTCCGGCCAGGGACTTCGGCATCCGCTCCAGCGCCCCGTTGAACGACAGCAGATACTCGCAGTAGCCCCGGACCTGCTCGATGGGGTTGAGCACGGGCTGCGCGTACGCGTCGATGCGGCACAGCAGAGGCTCGTCCTCCTCCGGGTAGGCCGCGCTCCACTGCTTGAGCTCCACGACCACGTACGACGGTTCGCCGGTCGTCGGATGCACCCCGGCGAGTATCGCGTCCGCGCGCTTGCTGGTCAGGGGCAAGGAGTACTCCAACATCACCTCGACGTCACCGAGACCCGCTTCGACCAGCGCGTTGGTGAGGGCGGGGATGCTGCGCTCCCAGGACCGCACTTCGGAGTCTCCGGGGCGGCGACCGTGCTGGTGGACGAAGTTCTCGATCAGATGCAGCGCCAGCGACCCTTCGAGGATGCGGGCGGCCACGGACGCCGCGGACTCACGGAACAGCAAGAAACGCCCCCAGGCAGCACGAAGTAGCTCGTGCGGGTGGGGGCATGTCCTCTGAATGTCCGCTGAAGCGGAGCGGAAGCCCGGCGGGCCGCGATGATCCTCGTCATCCTAGGTCAGTGTGCAGATCACGTGGAGGGGGATTCCGGACTCCGCACGTCGTGTGCGGTGGCTCAGCGGCCCTGTCTGCTGCGTGCGTTGACCTCGGCGAGGAGTGCGCTCAGCAGCTCGTCCTGGCTCATGGGCCGGAGGTGACTCGGGTCCGCGTCCCATTCTCCCGCCCGCCGCCGAGTGGTCGGAGCCGGTAGGACGGTCCGTGGTGGTCCGTGACACGTCCCACGCGGTCGCGGGAGGTGTCACGGACTGCCTCCCGGATGGCGGGGGCCCTCTCGTCCTTCACCGGGCGATCCCGTTCATGATCACAGTGGCGAGCGCGTGGGCCACGGGCGCGGAGCAGACCCCGAGGTGGACGAGCGCGTACCGGGCCTCGCCTTCGCGGTCGTCGACCCAAGGGGTACGGATGTCCATCGCGGGGAGCTGGACGCCGGCCCGGGTGAGGGCGGCGGCTAGTGCGTCGCGGGCGTCCAGGGCCTCCTTGATCTTGGGTGAGGTGGCGTCAGTGGTCGGGCTGCTGTCCGGTCGCTGCTGCGACGTCATGGGCGCTGTCTCCTCGTGGGCTTGCGTTGTTTCCCTGACCCGGTGATGTGCGGTGAATTACTCTGTGTAGTCCGGGTGTTACGAGGATGCGCCCGAGTGTCGGTGCCTATGCCGTGGAATGGGGATGGGCTCCCCGCAGCACGGCGGTGGTTCCACACCTTCCACACCCAGCCCGCGCGAACGCCTCGGAGGGGAGCGCCATGCCGCAGCGACGAGTGATCAGTGGTCGCAGCCAGGAGCCACGCCAACGATTCGCGGAGGAGCTGCGGATACTGCGGACGGGCAGCGGGACGAGCCTGCGGCAGCTCGGGGAACGGCTGGGCTGGGACTGGTCCTTATTCGGGAAGATGGAGAAGGGCGAGACGCTCGGCAGTCCGGAGGTCGTCCAGGCGCTCGACACGCATTACGGGACGCCGGGGCTGCTGCTGGCGCTGTGGGAGCTGGCTGCGGGGGACAAGTCGCAGTTCCGGGAGCGGTACCGGCGGTACATGACGCTGGAGGCGGAGGCGGTGAGTCTGTGGCACTTCGCGGTGAGTGTGTTGCCGGGGTTGTTGCAGACGCCGGGGTATGCGCGGGAGGTGCTGGCGGCGGGCGGGAGTAGGGGGAAGGAGCTGGAGCAGCAGGTCGAGGCACGGATGGGCCGCAAAGACTTGCTGGAGGGGGAGGACGCGCCACCGTTCCGGACGATTCTGTCGGAGGCGGTGTTGAGGACGCCGCTGCGGGACACGGGGGAGTGGCTGGCGCAGCTGGAGTACGTGGCCGACGTGGCGGAGCGTCCGAATGTGACGTTGCACGTGCTGCCGCAGAGCGCGGGCATGCATGGCCTGGACAGCACTGCATTGATGTTCTTGCGACTTCACGGCGGGCGTACTGTGGCATACACGGAGAACGCGCACCGTGGCGAACTCATCGAGGAGAGCGCATCGGTTGAGCGACTGACGCGTGCGTACGATGCGATGCGCGACCTCGCGATGTCCCCGGCAGAGTCGCGGAAGTTCGTACTGGCCATGTTGGAGGAAGTACCGTGCGACGCATCGACCTGAGTGCCGCTACCTGGCGTAAGAGCTCCTACAGCAACTCGGATGGTGGCGAGTGCGTCGAGGTCTCTGACGACTTCGCCGCCACTGTGCCGGTCCGGGACAGCAAGAACCCCCACGGTCCGGCGCTCGTGTTCCCAGCTGGCGGGTGGTCCTCGTTTGTCGCGGCGGTCAGGGAGGGGCGCCTGAGCGTCTGAACGGCCAGCAACGGCCCCCTCGATCGGTCCAGATCGCGGGGGCCGTTGGCATCCTCGGGGACTACTTCTTCGTCGTCCGGCGTCCTCGCGTGGCGGCGGTCGGGCGCCAGGCGCGCAGGTCGTCGTCGGTGAGGCCGTGCCTGCCCTGCTCCATCTGCCGGTCACCCCGGAAGAACGCAGCCGGGGAGGAGCCGAAGGACGAGTCGAACTCGTCGTGCCACTGGTCCAGCCACGGCTGGAGTTCGAGGAGACCCGCCAGGAACGGAGTCGCTTCCTCGTCGGTCAGCGACTCGTGGGTGGCGATGTGCGTGGTGAGTGCGTACGCCTGTTCCCGGTGATCCCAGCCGGCCCAGCCGTACAAGGCGGGGGTGGCTGCGTTGGTCTGCCCGTACGAGATGAACCGCTCCTTGGGCACGTCCAGCTTTCCGCGTGCCCGCCAGAAGGAGGGGCGAAGGAAGTCGGCCGAGGTGTACTTCGGTGGTACGGGGATGGCGTCCCGGATCTTCCGCTTGGCCGGTTCGTCCTCGGCTGCGTCCTCTTGGCGCTGGAGGTCCCACACGTGTTCCCAGTCCGCGCGCTTCTTGAGCCCGGAGGGCTTGTAGCGCAAGGCGGCGAGGAACGGCACGTGCTCGGCGGTCATGAGCTCGGTGACGACAGCGGGCAGTTCCTTGCGGGGGGCGTAGATCTTAGAGACGGAGACGAAGTCCTCGTCGCGGGAGAGGCTGTCCGTGAGCCGAGAAAGCGTGATGAGGGCGGCCCTCCCGTTCTCGTCGAACCAGTGCGCGCCGTCTTCGATCCGGTCGAGCAGCCATGACTGGAGAGCCTTGTCCTGGAGGGCTTCCCAGCCTTCGGTGGCCCAGCGACGCTTGTACTCCGGCCGCTCGACCATGCCGATGGCGCGGGACGACTCGATGGCGTCGATCCGCTTCTGGACGACCTCGCGGTAGGCAGCGGGCCAGCGGGCAGGGATCTCGGTGATGGGCGTGGTCCCATGCCGCTTGAACCACTCGTCGCTGGCCTCGCCTGCGGCGACGCGGCGAGCGAGCACCATCTCGAAGGCGCGCTCGCCGAGGGCAAGTTCGGGGATGTCGGGGGAGCTGGGGTCCTCCGAGACACGCAAGTCCTCAGGGTGCAGGTGGTAGAGCGAGTACACCTGCCAGTCCAGCTCCTCCTGAAGCGCGATCACGCGTGCTCGCGTGGAGAGCCAGGTAGCGCGGGCCTCGCGGAGGAGGGGAGAGGTGGGGGTGTCCCCGGCAGCTACGGAAGAGGGGTTGTTGATGGTCAGTTGCTGAGCAAGGGCGTCCAGTGCGGTGGCGATGGAGGTGGGGTAATAGTCAGGAAGCGGGAATCGCTCGACGTTCGCACCGTTGAACTGATAGCGATTCTCCCACTCTTGATCCTGGAAGCCGCGCCCCAGCCCACTGCCTCCCTTGTTGTGGCAGGCCATCTTTAGCCAGAGTGCTCCAGTTGAGCTGTTCAAGACGCCAAGCAGATTTAGATGCTCCTCTTCGGTGGCATCCTTGCTCAACTTGATTACCGGCGCGGTCTGTTTGAAGACCTTGCCGCCTCGGTCTAGTGAGAAGTGATTGTGCGTTGCTACCTCTGCGAACGTGATGGAGAGGTCCGTCTCGTAGGCTGAAGCGGTGAACTGCATGTAGTCGAACCAGTTGAGGCCGGCATCCTTGATGTCGCCCTGGAATGTGCGTCGCGCCTCTAGAGTGCGGCGCATTGGCCAAAGCTCGGCTTCGATTTCAGTCTTGCTTAGCTCTTCTGTGTACGGATACCAGATTGCTTCGGTTGGCTGTTCAGTCCAGTCACGGACAACCTCGCCGACGACCAACGGTCGTAGCCCAGAGCGATCCGCAATCGTTTGGAAGGTATCGCGCAATGGGCGGACGTACGCCTCGTCTGCCCCAACCCTTACTCCTCGTCCGACTGGCGGCTCCACGGCTGCCTTCAGTCGTTTCGTGCTGGTGGAGCCGATCTGCTCGACCATCTCTAGGCCGCCATCGGTAAGAATCCATGGCTGCTTGCCGAAGTAACGTGCTCGCTCCAGATCATCCGAAGATACCCATTGGCTGGCCGATCCAGGCTCGTCGATCTGACCCATGATGGCGTTCCAGACCAAGCCGTCCTCGGCCCTTTCAGGAGCCGATGGCTCGCCTTGGACGCTTCGAACCGTACGGATCGTTGCCGAGCGGCTACTGCCGCCTCGGCCCTTTCCTATTAGGATGACCGTCGGCGTTCCGTGCCCTGGAATGTAAGCGCCCGACGTGTCGACGACCTCAGTCAACTCCACTTCGTGACCGAAGTACGACTCGATGAGCCGTGTGCCGAACTCCCTCTTCATGAACGAATTCGCTGTGATCTGGCCGACCATGCCGTACCCGAGTCCGCTCTCAAGTTTCCCGACCCTCGCTAGCTCGAAGAATCGCTGAGCGAACGGTACCGACAACGCGTAGGTCCCCGTGCACGCGTTGTACAGCCCCCGGTATAGCTCGTTGAGCTTCCCGTCCTTCACCGTGATGTACGGCGGGTTCCCCACCACCACGTGGTACCGCCCCGGCTCCAGAATCCCCGGGTGCTCGTGCACGTCCTCCGTCTCGTACTTGAAGTCAGCGAGCTCGTCCGCGCCCTCTTCCTCCAAGTCGTCGAACAGATTCCCCTGCTTGTGCCGGTGCTTGATCAGCGAGTCACCCACCGCCAGGTGGATCGGCCACTCGTACTTCGCGGCGTCCCCCAGCGTCCGCACCCCACTAGCCGCCATCGCCGCCACCAACAACCGGAATCGCGCAATAGCCACCGCGAACGGGTTCAGGTCCACCCCGTGCACCGAGTCCAGCGCCGCCCGCACCCGCTCGTGCAGGTCCTTGCCCGGCTGCCCGTCCCCCCACAGCCGCACCAACCGCCGAAACGCGCCCAACACAAAGTGCCCCGACCCGCACGTCGGGTCGATCATCTTCAGATCCTCGTAACCGAATTCCCTCACCGCAGGGTCCATCGTCCGGTCGAGGATGAACTCCTCCACGAACTCCGGTGTCTGGAGCAGCGCGTACGTCTTCCGGGCCGCCTCGCTCAGGTCCTGGTACAGGTCACCCAGGAATCGGGTGTCCCAGCCCTCCGTACCGTCGCCGTCCTCCTCCAGCACATCCGTGAAATCGTGGACGAGCGCACCCGCCTCGTCCCGCTCACGCCAGAAGTCGACCAAATCCCGCGCCCCGTCGTGCGACAACGGGATCTGGTACAGCGGATTGTGCCGCTGGTCGAACAGCAGCCGGCCCGCCTGCCCCGCGCCCAGCTCCTCGAAGGCGCGCTCGAGCCAGCCCCGGTACGTCGGGTCCTCCGACTTGGCCATGTAGTCCTCGTACCGGGCCAGGGCCAAGTCCCGGCGGTCCGCCCCCGGCGCCGTCAGGTACGGCTCCGGGATCAGCCCGTTGTCCTCGGTGAAGCGGACGAAGACCGACCCCAGCACCCACGCCACCGCGACCTGCGTCACGCGCTCGTCCAGCCACGTGTTCCACGTCGCCGCCGTACGCCCCAGCTTCCGTGCCCGGTCGTACTCGCCCTTCAGTCGCGCGCCGACCTCCGGGACCGCCTTCACCTGCTTGGCGAGGTCCGTCTCAACCGCTTTGACCTGTTGCTTCAGGTCGTTCAACAGGGCTTTGCGGTCGATCACTTGTTGTCTCCCTCGGTTCCATCCAGCTGCGCTGCACCCGACCGGTGGGCGTTCTTCACCCACGAGTCGGGAAGTTCGATCCATTCGCCCAGGCCCGCCTGGTACGCCACGGCCACGGACCCCAGCCGAGGCTCCCGCGCCGGGTCCGGCTGTGGCGCCAGCAGCCACAGCCCCCGCCCGCCCTGCCGCGCCGCCTCACCCAGCCGGTCCAGGACGCCCATCGCGTCGTACCGGGCGAACACACCCGCCTCCGTCAGGAGGACCGGCCCACTTCCTGCCCCCGGCTCCAGAAGCTCCCGCACGCGCGGCTCCACCGTGCCCCAGGCCGTTGTCGCGTACTCGGCGAACTTCAGCGCACCCCGTGAGCCCGGCTCGGCGACATCCGCCTTCAGCAGGGTCTCCCAGGTCGGCTTGGTGGCCGGCGGGACGAGGGCGTGCATGGACTCCAGGAAGAGTTCGGTCACGGAGACCGGCTGGGCACCGATCCGGGGGGCGGTGAGTTCCCGTACCGCGTCGACCGTACGGCCGTGGTGCACGGTCAGGACCCGGTAACCGTCCTGCCGCGCCGAGGATACGAGCCGTTCGTCGGCGCGGACCGCGCCTGCGAGGAGCGGGTCGTCCGAGTAGCGGGTCACCGCGCCGGTGTCGGTGGTCTGGCGCCAGGCACCGCTCGTCAGGTAGCTGGACGCGCTGTCCATCCGCGTCGGCAGGTAGCGCAGGGTCTTGGTGTCCTCGCGCGTGAACAGGGTGAGTTCGAAGCCGGCGTCACGCAGGGCCCTGGTCAGGGGGCCGCCGGTCGGCAGCTCGTGCGTCGAGCCGCCCCGGCCGTCCGGGACGACGAGCTCCGGGAAGCGGGCTCGTACGAGCTCGTGGATGTCCTCGCCCGTGAGGCCCGGCTGACGGGCCTCCGGCACGCCCGGGATCAGTCGGACCAGGCCGGCCTGGGTGAGCCGGAGGGCACGTACCAGGGGAAGGTCGCGGGGGTAGATCTCCAGGCGCGGTGTGGCCGCCGCGTTCGCCGAGGCGGCGGCGGCCAGTTCGACGAGGCGCCGTTCGTCCCACTCGACCAGGCCGGGGGGCGGGGTGAGCGCGCCCATCTCGTTCAGGACCGTGGTCGCGGTCGGCAGGGTCCCCTGGCGGGTGAGCCGGTCGGCCGTCCTGCCCAGGCGCATCGCGTAGTCGAGCAGGCCCGGGGCCGTCGGGGTGTCCGGTGCGTCGCCGTCCCGGACGTCCAGGGCGAGCAGGCCCGCGGCGAGGGAGTCCTCCGTGGCCTTGCGGTTGGGCTGGTGCTGGAACTCGGCCTCCTCCGGCTCGAGTTGCTCCACCTCCACCACGGCCCGTACGGCTGCCAGTGCGAGCGCGCGACGCTGCTCGCGCTCGGAGAGCTGCGTCCCGCGCCGTACGGCGAGGGCGTCGGCGATCTCGACGGCGGAGGCGACACGGCCGAGCCCCGCGAGGAGGTCCATGATCTCCTCGCGCAGAGCCTGCACCGCCGGGAGCTTCTTCCAGCGCTTGCGCTCCTCCTTCAGCATCTGCGGGATACGTCCCGCCGACAGATGGAGGGACTCCGCCACGTCCTTCTGCTTGGGCCAGACGCCGATGTCGGGCAGCTCGCCGCGCTCGTTGGGCAGCCGGAGCAGGAGCCGGACCATCTCGACCTTGTTGCTGTTGGAGCGGTTGTTGTTCAGCTCCGGCACGAAGATCGTGGCGAGGGTGTCCAGGCTGACCGAACGCAGCGCGTGACCTGTCAGGCCGCTCGCGCCCGCGCTCGCGGCGAGGGCGCCGAGCACCGCCGACTCGGTCACGGTGAGCTGGGCGAGCTCTTCCTTGGCTTCGGCCCGGCCCTTCGGGGTCAGCGGGGAGAGGGGCGCCTCGCTCAGCAGCCTGCCCCACTGGCGCTGGCGGCGCTGCACCTCGGTGCGGGTCTTGGTGCCGAGGCCGGGGGCGTTGAGGAGCTTGCTGCGGCTGTAGTCGAGGAGGCCGCCGACGGTGGTGATGCCGAGGCCGTACAAGAAGGACTCGGCGGCCGGGGTGAGGCCCGCGGACGACAGGTGCGTGTCCCGGGTGACCGCTGCGGCCAGCTTGTCGCGCTGCTGGTCGGCGGTGAGGGGTTCGGCATCCGCGATGACGGGCCCGCCGCCGGCCGGGGTCTGCTCGACGACCGGCTCGGGGTGGCGGGAGCGGTGGCTGGACGGCACCGTCTGCGAGGCGTCCAGGAAGATCTTCCGCCAGGCGTCCCGCATCGGCTTGAGCTCGGGGAAGCGCTTGGACGCGTCCCGGTGCAGGGCCTTCTGGAAGAAGGCCACCAGGCCGTCCCGCACGGCGGGTTCGAAGGCGTCGGCGGCGACGGCCGCGTGCGGGACTTCCTTCTGGTCCGTCATCCGAGGCAGCACGGAGCCGTCGCCCCACTTGGGCAACTCGCCGGAGGCCATCTGGTGCAAGGTGACCGCGACGGCGTATCGCTCGGCGTGCGAGTCGTACGCGGTACGGGTCAGGGTGCCGATGAACGGGTCGAGATAGCCCTCCGTACCGGCCTCGTACTCCTTCGCCGGGTAGCCCGCCAGCGAGAAATCGATCAGGACCAGCTCGCGGGTGCGGTTGGGGCGGATACGGATGGCGATGTTGTCCGGCTTGATGTCGCGGTGCCAGACGCTCTCGCCCTCCAGGAAGTCGACGGCGCCGAACAGGTAGTCGCCGTATGCCTCCAGCTGGTCCATCTGGAGCCGGCCCCGCTCGCGGAGCTGGCGTGCGACCGTCTCCTCGCGGCGACGGGGCCGGGTCCGGGTGCCGGTCTCGGCGGCCTCGGCGGCGTCGTCTGAGGCCTCGCGTTCGTCACCCACGTACTCCAGGGCAAGGACGGTGCGCCCCGCGATGCGCAGCGGCTCCGGCTCGACGAGCCGGATCACCCGGGAGTCCGGGCGCAGCCGGCCCATCACCTCGGCCTCTTGGACCAGCACGTCGCCGCGGCTGTCCGAGAGGCCCACCTTGAGCACCGCCAGCGGGCGCGTCCTGCGCGCCTCCGCCTCCAGGTCGCGTACGAGGAACGCCCGGCTGGTGGACCCGGTGCCCAGACGGCGGCGGACTTCCCAGCGACCGCCGAGCACGTCACCCGCCACGGCCTCCAGCGGGTCCTTCTCGGGGGTCTCGACTTCAGCTTCGGCTTCGACAGGTGCGGACGTCGGCGCCGTCAGGCCGTCCTCGACCAGCTCCAGCATCTCCAGGAACTCGTCCACCGAGGACAGGCGCTGGCCCGGCCGGTATGCGGTGGCTGCCTGGACCAGTTCGTCGATGTCCGGGGACATCCCGTCGACGAGGGAGCTGGGGCGCAGGCCCTCACCCGCCTCCAGGCGTGCGAGCAGCTCGGCCTGGCTCGCCGCCGGAGCCTTGCCCGTGACCAGCAGATAGGTGAGGACTCCGAGCCCGTACACATCCAGGTAGACGGGGTCGGCGCTGAGAGCGGTTAGCTCGGGGGCGAGATAGGGGTCGGAACCTTCGGACAGGTGCATCGCCGACAGGGCTGTGGGCGCGAAGCGGGTCATGACCTGGCCTGTGGCGCCACCCGAGCCGGAGCCGCGCTGCGTGGCGATCTGCCAGTCCGAGATCTCCAGGCGGGGGGTAAGCCAGGCGGCGTCCTCGCCGACGGCGTGCCCCTGGCGGCCACGGTCCCGTGGGATGACATGAACGGAGCGGGCGGCCAGCGCCCGGTGGTGGATCCGGCTGGAGTGCGCGGACCGCATCGTCTCGGCGAGCTGGCGGACGAGGGCCATCCGGCCGAGGATGTCGAGCTTCTTGCCGTGCTGGAGCAGGTATTCGTCGAGGCGGAGAGTGTGCGGGTGGTAGTCGAAGATCAGCGCCGGCCCCGCGGAGTGCCCGGACGGGAAGTACTGCTTCAGCCCCACGACTCCGGGGTGGCGGAACCGCTGGAGTACGGCTGCCTCGCGACGGGCGGCGTTCTCCACCGACCGCCGGAGGGTGGAGTCCGAGCCGCGCTCGCTCAAGTAGACACGGACGCGGGCGACTTCGGGCAGCTCGGTGTGGCCGGCCCGGTAGTCGGCCCATGTCGGACCGGAATCGAAGGACTTCCTCTCGAGCTGGTAGGGGCCGACCTTGTACTCGGCTTCGCTGCGCCGGATGCCGATCCGGTCGAGTGCTGTCTTGATTTCGCGCGAGTCGACAGCCGTGATCCGGCGCCTTTCGTCGCGCGGCGGCTGCTGGAGCATGGCCACCAGCTCGGCGACGGTATGGACACCGTTCTGGTCGTGCGCCGGCAGCCGAACCCGCAGGCCTCCGTCGGTGAAGCAGACCGCCTCGCCCACCCACACCCGCCTGCCGTTCTGGCCGAGCAGCGTGGCCAGTTCCTTCGCCTTCTTGTTGACGAGGTGGAGGGGGTTTCCGTGGGGGCGAAGGTGGCCGCCGGGTGTGGTCTGGATCCAGGTGCCGTTCTCGCTGGTCACGGAGCCGTGCCAGTCCTTCAGCTCGATCATGCATACGCCGCCGGGGGCGACGACGAGCAGATCGACCTCGCGGACGTGTCCGGTGTTCGCGGTGAAGGTGAAATTCGACCAGGCCCGCCAGGGGTCGGAGTCCGGCAGCTTCTCCCGGATGGCTTCCAGACCGCGGTGCTCATGGTCGAACTCGGACTCGGTGACCGTGGTCCACCGGCCTTCCCGCATGTGCTGTCCCCGCCCTTTGATTCCGTGCCGAGTGGGTGTCCGCTCCCGGGCGCCCGTGCCGTTCCACCGCCGGTCCGACCAGGTCGCAGACCCCGTGAATCCTAACCGTGAGCACTGACACCGGAGGTGTCCTCGATGAAGCCGCGGGGGCATGGGGATGATTACCGAAAGGTCGGTACTACGTCCCGAACTGGCTATATCTGGGTAAATGGGACGTTATCTTTGCGCTCTGGCTGCGAGGCAGTCCGGGGGCGTCGGGGTTCCACTGGGCGCGGCTGGGTGACCGCGCCGTCCTCGAGCGTGGCGACCTGGTCACCTCTCGGGTCGTGGTCGCAGGCGTAGGTGGCGCACCCGATAGTGGCGGCGGAGATCTTCCCGGCCGGATCCCCAGGTTGTGAGGGTGTTGGAGCCGGTCATGCGTCCCGCCCGTCGTAGCCGAGGGTGACGTCGGGCGTGCCATCCGAGTAGCCGATCTTGGTGAGCAGGCCGCAGGCGTAGTCCAGCCACCCAGGCCGAAAAGGCGTCATTCCGTGAAATGCCGACGGGGTGGACCCTGAAGAAGGGGAGCCAGGGCACGGGCACAGCCAAGGGGGAGCCGTCATGTCCGGACCGTCGTACGTTCCCGTCCTGTCGGCGGCGCCGCACGCCATCGCGGCGTACCGGCAGTTGAGTCCGGCTGTTCAGGGATCGGTGGTGCCGCTCTGGAACCTTCCGCCGCGTCATGGGTCGGTACGCGACGTACTCGTCGCACACACACGGCGCGAAGCGCACGCTGTGAGCAGAGTGCAGCGCCATCATCCGGCCTGGATCGATACCCCCTTCGCAGGGGAGGTCCAACTGCGGGTCTTCATGTCCGTGCTGGCCGACCTCGGTGAGCTGAGCGCACTGCGTCCGGTCACCGGGCCCGACCGTCCTGAGTTCCAGCAGACAGCCGCGCTGGAGGCTGCGCGGCGCAGCGGGAGCGGCGTCGGCATACGGGTGGCACTGCCGGGCGAGTGGGACGATCACGCAGCCCACGCTGTTCGCGCCCTGCTCGCCCGCCTGGATCCTGCCGACGAGGCGGATCTGCTCCTCGACCTGGGTGCGGTCTTGGGCGATCGACCCGATGCAGGAAAGGAGGCACTGCGTGCGTTCGATGCGCTGATGCCCCTGACACCCTGGAGAACCGCAGCCCTTCTGAGCGGTGGGTTCCCGTCCGTGACCGCGAAAATGCTGGAGGAAGGATTGCGGGCCGAACCTCGCACGGACTGGCTCGTCTGGCGTGAGCTGACCGCCGCCGCCCGCGGCTACGTCCCGTGGCTCAGCTTCGGCGACTACGGCATCCAGTCCGCCCGGGCCATCGCACGCGAACCGTCGGCGGGCGGGGGCGGCCCCGCCTGGGGCGTGCTTCGCTACACCACCGCCGAGTCGTTCGTCCTCGCCAAAGTGCTTGCGCGAGGCGAGGACCGGACCGCCGTGAACCGGGCGGCGGCCCGCCAGCTGCTTGAACTGCCTGACTTCCGGGGCGCGGTGGCCGGTGCAGGCGAGAGCTGGCTGAGGGACTGCGCGTGCGGCTACGGCACTAAGGGCACCGGCAATGCCTCCGTCTGGCTTCGCGTCGGCAACGTCCAGCACATGACCTACGTCGTGCGGAGCCTGCGGGAATGACGGCGCCCCTCTGCCCCTGTTCGGCTACCCGACGCATCAGCTGAACAGTGGCTCCAACACCGCCTCGCCGGCCAGGATCCGCCATGCCGGGATCCGGACAGTCCGGGTCACCGGCCCGGCCTTCGCCCCGGCACCACCGGACGGAAGCCCGGTCAATAGATCGGCCCGTGCGTGTGTCAGCCGCAGGTGCCGGGCCGGATCCTGGTTGTTGCGGGGGCCAGGATCGATCAGTACGGCGGTATTCGTGCCGTCCACGGTGAACAGCAGATCCACGGTGTGCCCACCGACGACGGCCGCGCGTTCCAGATCGGTGATCCCGCGTTCCCCCAGGTACTCCTGGAGCCGGTCCGCGAGTTCTTCGCGCACGCTGGAGACCCTCTCCGCCCTGACCGCGGTGTCCTGGTCGGCATACGCGTCCGTGCGCAGCACCGCCGACCGCTCGGCGAGCAATGCGGGCAGCCCCGCCTGTTCCTGCCAGAACGCGTGACTGCCCACGGTGATCAGCTGAGACTTTGCCCGGGTGACGGCAACGTTCCACAGATTGACCTGACTCGCCACCCAATGCGCCGTACGCGGAGGGGTGTTGTCGGTTGCTACCGGGCTCAGGACCATGACATCGCGCTGCCCGCCCTGAAAGGCGTGCACGGTTCCCACCCTGACCCGCTCGTTGTCTGGCCAGAAGCGGGCGAGCGCTTCCTTCTGGGCCCGGAAAGGCGTGACAACACCGACCGTCGCATCCGGCGGAAGCCGCAGCAGTAGCTCGTCCACCGTCTCCCGCACCCGCCCCGCCTCCGCCGCGTTGCGCCATGACTGGCCGCTGCCACCCCGCGCCGACTCACCGTGGGGCACGTCCGCCCACCCCAGCACCGGTGCCGGGTCGTTCCTGCCGAACGGATCGGAAGCCGGTACCTGTCTGCGGACGTCAGTGAGGACCTGCAACTGTCCCGCGTAGCAGTAGCCGTTGACGATGTCCGCGATCGCTGGATGGCAGCGGTAGTGCTCGTCGAGCAGCAGCGCTGACTCACCGTGCTGTGCGGCCGCGTGGTACGACGCGTACACGTGGTAGGCGAGCCGGTGGTCCTCCAGCTGTGCGGCGCTGAGCCCGGCCCGCACCCGCGCCTGCCGTTCCTGCTGCGCCGTGATGCCGGGGATGTGTCCGAGTTGCATGGGGTCACCGATGATCAGTGCCCGCTTGGCCCGGAAGAGCAGGGGAAGGACCGCCGGGATCGAGCACTGGCTCGCTTCGTCGATCACCACCAGGTCGAAGAGCTTTGGCGTCAGTTCCAGCTGGCGCACCGAATGCGTGCTGATGGCCCACGCTTTGAGGTGCGTCATCAGGTTGCGCTGGCTCTTCTGGAAGCCTGACCGGCGACGCAGCGCCTGGAGCCGCTGGCCCATGAGCGAGCGTCCTCGGGTCATGGCCTCCGCCGCCACGGTCCGGGCCAGTTCACCCGACACCTCCGACAGCCCGGCGGCCGTCTCCAGCCGTGCCTGCTTCAGCTGTTCCTCGTCCCGGCCGAGGAGCAGGGGCACGCGTTCTCGCAGCGCACGTTCCACGGCCACAGCCTCCGCCAGAGCGAGCAGGAGCTCGGGTGGCGTGGGCCGGGCCGAGGCCCAGGACGGCCACGGGTCGGCCGGCGCCGTACCGGAACCGGCGACGAACGCCGAGAGGGCACGTCCCCTGCGCCATCGGCCGAAGCCGAACCATCGGGCCTGGGCGGCCCCACGGGCCCGCTCCTCCCAGCGGGAGAGCCTGTCGGTCTCGTCGTCGGCCCAGAGCCCTTCGAGCAGTTCTACGGCCAGTCCGAGGGCGTCGGCCTCCTGGGCGCGCTGCCGTAGCAACTCCACCAACGTCATTTCCTCGCCCACCAGCCGCGCCGCCTCCGCCCGGTGTGCGAGCGCTCGCGCGTGCCGGTTGCGAAGGTCACCGGCTACGGTTGCCGTCCCGCGTCCCGGAGGCTCAGCGGAGCGGCTGAGAAGTTGCTCCAGTTTCGCGGCCTCCCGCTCCAGCGCCGCGGCGTTGCCCGTCCGCATCAGCAGGCCGGGCGAGATCGCGTCACAGCGGTCGGCCACCACGTTCACGGCCTCGTTGTTCGTGGAGGCGACCAGCACGGTCTGGCCTGCGGCGACGGCCGTCGCGACCACGGCCGTCACGACCTCGCTCTTGCCGGTACCGGGTGGCCCGGTTGCGACGGTCAGTGGACGGGTCATCGCCGCCCTGATCACGCGCTCCTGGCTCTCGTTGCACGGCCCCGGGGCGACGACGCCCGGCGCTTCACGGTCCACCACCGCCTCGTCGCCGCCCGTGAGGAGCGCGTCCAGCGCGGTGCCGGGCATCTGTGCGGTACGTGTCGACATCTGGAGCAGGTTGTCCACGAGCGCCTCGGTCGCGATCCGTTCCACACCCGAGGGCGCGAGGAGAACCGCGGCGTTATGAGCACCGGGCCGTAGCGAGTCCATCACGGATCGCTCACTGAGCGCCGACAGGTCCAAGGGCTCCAGCTCCGGAACACCGAGTTCCGCCAGAAGCTCGCGCACGGCCCGCACCATCTGCGTGCCGTTGCCCTCCTGCCAGGTCGGCTGCCAGCGGGCCAGGAGGTCCGCAGCGGCCTCATCGTCCAGCAGGTCCGTGATCAGCCCCGTGTGGAGAGAAGGAACCCCGTTCGGGCGGAGCCTGTCACGGCCGTCTTCATCGGGGGCGAGTTCCATCGACTGGATCAGCAACGGCGCGATCCGCACCGCGGCGCGGCGTCGGCCGTCCCCGCCGCGCTCGGGAAGGGTGATCGCCGGATACCCGTACCAGTACTCCTGAAGCCCGGCGCCATTCGCAGATCCGGCCCCTCCACCCTTCGGCCTCGGCAGCTGGGAGGGAGCGGGGAGGCTGGGGCCGAGCCCGGACTGGATCGTCTCGGACCCCTGCCCCAGCAAGAAGTACGCGGAGCCTCGTCCGCTGTCCCGATCGGGCAGCATGCCCGACGCCGCCTGCGCGCTCAAGCAGTGCACGTAGTAACGCAGCAGCCGTTGCCGGTCGACGCCGTCCCGGGCGTCGAGCCCGGCCAGTTCCCGTGCCTTCAGCAGCGCGGGGGAGGTGTTCCGGTCGGCCCGGGTGCTGCCGTCGCCGGGCAAGGCGGGAAGGTTCACCGACCGCGCCACGGAGCGTGCCAGGGGGAGCGAACTCGTGGCCCGAATCGTGGACTTGGTCGGCCGCTGCTCCTGGGGCACTCCGGCGCGCACCATCTGGGTGGTCAGGTACGTGAAGAGGTCGTCGGGTGTGATCCAGCCACTGTCCTTGATCCGCCCCGAACGCAGCCCCTCCACGATCTCACCGGTGAATCGGGAGGTGCCCAGGGAGGACCCGGCCGGGGCCATCGCCGAAGCGGCCTGGAGGGCGTCGGAGGCGGTGATGAAGTACACCCCGGTCGGATGCAGCAGTGTGCTGGGCGCGGGCTGGGTATCCGACTTGGATGCGCCCTTGGCGGTCCAGCCCTGTACGACGGAACCGCTGGAGCAGCAGTCCAGCAGTACCACTTTCGAGGATGCCCGGCAGGACTGGAGCATCCGCTCCAGGAACTCGGCGGGCACCGCCGTTCCCGGCAGGTCGTCCGGATCGGCATCCCGGGTGAGAAAGTACAGCTGGCCGTCCGCCTCGCAGAACTCTCCATGGCCGCTGAAGTAGAGCAGAGCGGTCTCGATGGGCTGCCGCTCCTCCAGGAACGTCTCGATCGCGTGCAGCATCTCGGCGCGGGTCGGCTCGGCGACTATCGCGCAGTCGTTGTACATGCCGATCTCGGTGCTCTCCAGCACCGCCTGCATGTAGTGCAGGTCGGCCCGGACGGGCGGCAGATCGTGGTAGCGGTCACTGTCGTACGTGGATACGCCGATGAGCATGGCGTACCGGTCGTTGTCACTCACTCCGCGGTCGGTCCGTCTCCGTGGAGGTCCTCCGAGCCGTCGGTGAGGAAACGCTGGATCCGCTCGTCGTCGACCCGCGCCTCTTTCCCGGAGATGCGCAGCGTCGCCCCGTCGGGCCGGGTAACGACGATGGTCCGTTGCGGCACGCGTGCCAGCCAGATCTGAACGGCGGCGGCGGCCAAGGAACCGCCGCCGAACACCAGCCCGATCAGGTCGGTGGCCGGGCCGCCCTTGAGACTGTCGTCGGTGCCCGGATCCTGAGGTCGGGGAACATCGAGTGCGGCGTGCGGATCGGTGTCGGTGATCGCCGCGAGCAGCTCCCGCGCTTCGCGCCGGGAGCGCAGCGGGTCCTCGTCGACGATGGAGAGGCGGTAGCCCACCGGCCCCGCGTGGATGGTGCTCACGTTCACTGTGTCCTTTGGTTCCCCATGCGGCGGATACACGGATCCGCAAGGCTATCTGGGGCATAGCGCGGCGCTCCCTGGGTAGCCGAAACCGGCCGGTCAATGGCGTGAAACGCGCAGCTCGGCCCGTGCGGTCCTTCCTGTCCGGATCGGCATCGACTTCTTCGCACACCGGGTCGTGCGATGCGACCCCTTCGAGACCGACACCTGAACGGCAGGTCGCGTGGCGTTCTGCGGGTGGAAGTGGTCTGCCATGGCTCGTGGCAAGTAACTCCCGGAAGGGTTCAAGAAGGACGCGGTCGATTTGGTGCTCTCCTCACCGAAGAGCAAGGAGGTCGACGCGCTGAAAGCACGGGTCAGAGAACTGGCCCGGCTGCTGTCCGAGCGGAATCACGAGCTGACGCATGTGGGCGTCTTGTGGTCGGGACGGCTCAGCTTCCCGGAAACCCGCTTCCGGACGGCTGGTCAGACGACGAGGTGCGGGAGGCTGTCCCGCACGATCGGCTCGCGGGCAAGGGCGGCGATCGTCGACCTCGCGGCTGTGGCCCTGGTCTGCGCGTCGATGCTATGGGCTCACTATCGTTTCGTTCCCGCGCGCATAGGACGCTTGCCCGTTGTCCACGACGGGCGAGGCCGCCCTGCTGCCCGACGAGATGCCATACGCATTACCCGGCTCGCCGGGAAGGATCATGGTCTCTTCCGCCATGCTCGCTTCTCCGACCACGGCGGAGCAGCAGGCACTCCTCGCGCACGAGCGGGCGCATCTGGCGTGCCGACAGCACTGCCTGCTGCTGGCCGCCCAATTGGCCGGCTACGCCAATCCACTTCTGCGGCCTCTCCGCGTGGCCATCTCGTACACCACCGAACGTTGGGCGGACGAGGAGGCTGCCCTCCACACTGGTGACCGGCGGCTTACTGCCCGCGCCGTCGGGAAGGCGGCGCTCGTCTCACACCGGGCCGCCGCCCCGGCCTTCGCCGTGGCCGGGCCCGTCCCGCGACGCGTGGCCGCGTTGCTGGGTCCGGTGCCACCGGAGCGCGGCTGGCCGCCGGCGCTCACTTCGACAGGCGTCGCGGCGTTCGTCGCCGCCTCGGGAACAGCCGTGTCCACCCTCTCGTCGCTGAACGCGGCCTTCGCACTCTTCGTCGTACTCGAAGTGGCGACGCCGCTGTAAGGCGTGAGGCCCGAGTCACAGAACCCGACGGAAAGCCGACATCCGGCGCAGTTGATCGTCGGGTTGAGGGTCTGGATCTCGATCTCGGACGGGTCGTACGGCCCCGTGATCCGCTCATCCGCAATGTCCGGATCCTCGTCGGGCTGCTCCAGCTCGACATCGGTGACATTCTGATCCGGTCAAACGGGTTGAATCGGCCGGGTATTTCGGTCTCTTTCCGTGGTAGCCGCGCCTCAGGGACAATGGCGGCGATGACTGTCACCGCCCCCAGTGCTTCCGCCGGCCCCCTTCCCGAGCCGTCGGGCTTCGGCCCCTTCGCTCATCTCACGGTGCCGAACACCCCGCTCTACCGCCACGTGATGCGGGCGTTCCTGACGGCCAAGGAGCGGTTCGCGGTCCACCTGCGGCCCGAGGACGTGCACACCGCGCTGCCGGCGGATGTCCGTCCCGCCGGGCCGGACGCCGTCGTCGGCACGCTCGACAAGCTCGTCGGCTGGGGCAATCTGCGGGCGGATCCCGATACCGCCCGGGTGACCGCGGTCGAGGACTTCTACCGGAAGCGGTTCATCTACCAGCTCACGAGGGAGGGGGAGGCCGCCGAGGAGGCGCTGTCCGCCTACCGCTCGGACTTCCGGTCCGGGGAGGCCCGGAAGGGCTGTTCCCCGGCGGCGGCCGGCGTGGTCGCCGCGGCCTGGGCCCCGGTGGCGGGCAGGCCGGATATCGCGGCGGCCGCTCCCGCTCCGACGGTTCCGCCGAACGCTCGGCGGGACAGCTTCTGTTCAGGCTTGGGCACAGTTCGCTCCTTTACCGGCTACGACGCTGATGCGGTGCTGGGAAAAGAGTCTGGTCGCGGTGGACAGCGCCGTTTCATTCGACGCCGCCAGGATCTGTGCGTTCTCTGGGAATTCTCGGCCGCCGGTGGCGGCGAATTCACCCGATAGCCGGGCCGATTCGGGACAAGAGCCACCTGGAACTCCCAGGAATTCCCCGGAAGCAGCGATGTGGGGCTGGGAGAGTGCAGCCACGCCGACGGATGACGATGCCCCAGTCGCGGCACGGGCCGCTTCGAGCACGGGCGCTCGCCGGGTTCTTCGTGATCAAGGCGCTGGACGGGTATCTGATGAAGCAGGCCGATTCCCGGCTGGAGATCACCACGCAGATCTGCGCCCGGCTGCCCGCCAGCACCCTGGAACCCCTGCGGGACCAACAGCTCCCCTCGCAGTGGAATCAGTTCAGCAGTCTCGTGGTCCTGTACACGGACGCTCAGGGGGAAGCCCTGAACACGCTCCGCCCGGAGGAGGAACCGCCCGGCGGTGGCCCTGCTCTGCCGGTTCTCGACACCGACGCCGTCGATGCGCGCCGGGGCGAACCGTTCACCGTCGGTTCCCAGGAAGGCTCGGGGCGATGGCGGGCCATCGCGGTGCCTCACCAGGCGCCCAACGGCCCCCCGGGCACCTCCGATCCGCCCAGCAACGTGATCGTGGCGGCCTCTCTCAGCCAGGTGGACGACACCGTGAACGAGATCCGGAGCATCTCCGCCACGGTGGGCAGCGTCCTGGTCTGCCTCCTCACGGCGGTCGGCTGGCTCGCCGTGCGATCGGGACTCCGCCCCCTCACCCGTATCGAGGAGACCGCCACGGCCATCGCCCACGGCGACCTGTCCCGCCGTGTGCCCGCGCCGGCCGGACCGCGCACGGAGACCGGACGGCTCACCGCGTCGCTCAACGGGATGCTCGTCCAGATCGAGACCGCCTTCCAGGCCAGAGAGGAGGCGGAGGCGCGGATGCGTCGCTTCGTGGCCGACGCCAGTCACGAAATGCGCACCCCGCTGGTAGGCATCAAGGGCTACACGGACCTCTACCGCATGGGCGCGCTGCCCACCCGGAAGAACGTCGACGAGACCATGGAACGCATAGCCCGGGAGTCCGAACGTCTGGGCAGACTCGTCCAGGACATGCTGCTGCTCGCGAAACTCGACGAGAGCAACTTCCTGACGCGGTCGGCACCGCGAACCCCCACTCCGTACCCGCTGGACCTGGCTCCCATGGACCTGCGCACCCTCGCCGTCGACGCCCTGCACGACATCCGGGCCATGGCCCCGACCCGGTCCGTCGGTCTGACCGGCCCCGACGGAGGGAAGGCCACCTCGGCCCCGGCCCTCGCGGACGAGGCGCGGTTGCGCCAAGTGGTCAGCAATCTGATCGGCAACGCGCTGAACCACACACCGCCCGACAGTGACATCCGCATTGGCGCGGGTTCCCTCGACGGCCATGCCGTACTGGAGATCGAGGACGGTGGACCGGGCCTGACGCCGGACGAACAGGAGCGGGTCTTCGAGCGCTTCTACCGGTCGGACAACTCACGCAGCCGCGTGGCCGGCGGAGGCTCCGGGCTCGGGCTCGCCATCGTTCACGCACTCGTCACCGCGCACGGCGGTCGCATCGAACTGCGCTCGGCACCGGGCGAAGGATGCCGCTTCAGAGTGCTGCTGCCACAGCTGCGCATCGAGCCCTGACCTCCCCGATGGTGTTCAAGACCGGCCGCCCCTGCGGCTTGTGTCGGTCCCGGCCGCGTTCGGCCCGACGAACGCCGGTCGTGCCGACGCCCCGTGCCCGGTACGGAACGGGACGCGGGGCGTCAGCAGGACTCGTGCCTCAGTGATCGGTGGCGTACGACACGAAGGCGGCCCACTGGCGGGGCCCGAAGGCGAGCTGGGGGCCCTCCGCCTGCTTCGAGTCGCGTACGTGGACTGTGCCCGGGGCGGAAGCGACCTCGACGCAGGCAGCTCCGTCGGGATTGCTGTGGCTGCTCTTGAACCACTCCAGTTCGGTGCCGTCACCGGTCGGGGGCTTCAGGCTCATGTCTCTCCAAGCAGTTTTTCGATGTAGGTCAGCGACTCTCGTGGTGTGAGGGCCTGGGCTCGGATGATTCCATAGCGCAGTTCGAGGATCTGGACCTCCCGGCGATCGGAGATCAGGCGGCTGACCAGCTGGATGTCGGTGTGCCCCACGGTGGTTCCCTCCTTCAGTCGCAGGAGATGGAAGGGGCCGTCAAGCCCGGCGTTGTCCTCACGGTCCAGGGGCAGCACCTGGACCTCCACGTTCCGCATTTGCCCGATCTCCAACAGGCGTTCGAGTTGTCGGCGCAGCACCATTTTGCCTCCGACCGGCCGACGGAGGGCAGCCTCATCCTGCACGAAGTTGAAAGCTGGGATCATCCCCTTTTCGCCGATGATCCGCTGCCGGGCCAACCGGGCAGCGACAAGCCGCTCCACCTCCTCCTCGGCGAACGCGGGCCGTCGTGAGCCGAACACGGCCTTCAGGTACTCCGCCGTCTGCAAGAGCCCGTTGACGACGGAGTTGTCATAGGTGCAGATTTCGACAGCCTTCGCCTCCAGCTTCGCCAGATCCCGCACCTTCTTCGGATACCGGGCCTCCTCCGCGTCCTTCTTCAGCCCGGTGATCAGCCCAGCGGCCTCCAGCACCCTGTCGGCCTTCTCCAGAAACGCCTCACTCGGCGCCCGCCGCCCCCGCTCCACCGAGGACACCTGCTCCTCGCTGTAGCCGATGGCCGTCCCCAACTCGGCCTGGGTGAGTCCCTTCCGCTCGCGGCACGACTTCACGACCCGTCCGATCGTCCGCAGTACGGCCGCCGACTCCTCGTCCTCGGCGTCGTACGGCTCCATCCCGTCGCCGCCCTGCGTTCCCCGCCCCGTCACACCCACGTTCGCGCACCTCCACGTCCGCCACGTCCGTACCCAACTCCTCGTCGGCGCACCGCGTAACGCCACGGCGCCCGGACAGAGCCGGACAGCACCCGGACAGTGACGCTGCGTACCGTCGTCGTTACTGGTCAGGGTAGAGGTGGCCGACCACGCTGAGTGACATGAATCGCGATACTGCCCACTCGCCGGTATTCGGCCCCGGCCCCACGCAACACACCGCTCCAGCCCGCAACTTCGCCATTCTTCTCTCGGCCACCCCGCGCGGCGCCCGCCTCGCCCGCCGCCTCGCGGCCGAGGAACTGCACCGCTGGGGCCGGTCGTACGACACGGAGGCCAACCGGACGGTGAGCCTTCTCGTGGCCGAACTCGCCACGAACGCGATGCGGCACGGACGGGTACGGGGCCGCGACTTCCGCCTGCGGCTCACCCTCCGCCCAGGAGGGGCCGCCGTCCGTATCGAAGTCACGGACGCGCGTCCCGAGCGCCGCCCACCCGCTCCCGGCGCGATCCCGCAGCCGTCCCCCGACCTGGACACCGGCCGGGGCCTCCTCCTCGTCGAAGCCCTGTCCACCCACTGGGGCACCACCGACAACGACCCGTACACCAAGACCGTCTGGTGCGAGGTCGCCCTGACCTGACGCTCACACGGACGCGGTGCGTCGATCACCGGTCGGCTCGCGCCGAAGCGGTCCGGCGCCCCCGCAGGAGGCGCGGACGCCTCGCCGCGTCGTCACAGAGTGTGCGAGGGATCGGTCAGGGACAGGTCCAGGGAAAGGGCCGCGCAGGCCTCGGCGGCCGTTTCGCGGGCAAGGTCCAGGGCCTCCTCCGCGGTGGTTCCGGTCGCGCGCACCTTCACCACGCGATCGTTCGTCGAGGAGAGCGGCCGCACCGGGTCGCCCTTCAGGCACAGGGCGGTGACCTGCACATGGTCGCCGCCGGGCAGCTCCGCTCCGGTGAACGTGGTCGCCTCGCGCGCCGCCCCGAACCACACGGCCTGGTAGGGGCGTCGGGGCGCGTGCGTCTCCAGGGTGGAGCGCACCTCCTCGAACACACTCCGGCCGAGGGCCTGGTCGGGCTGGACCGTGTCCAGGTCCACGCCGGTCGCGGCGTGCACCATGAGCCAGATGTCGTCGCCGCCCACCCGGGCATGCGTCTCGATCGGCACCGGACCGTCCGGGCCGAGGATCACCTCGGTGTGGCTCGGCCCGTACGTCAGGCCCACGGCGTCCAGGACGTCCACGGCGCAGCGGGCGACGGCGGCCGCCTCGTCCCCGGAGAGCGGTGCCGGCATCACATGGCCCAGCTCGACCAGGGTGGCGGGGTCCGAGAACTTGCGGGTGATGGCCAGCACGAGATGCCGGCCGTCCTCCGAGAACGCCTCGACGCTGAACTGCGGCCCGGTCATGAACCGTTCGACCAGTACGTCCTGGCCGTGCCCGGACGCCTCACCGTAGGCGGCGTCGATCTCCTTCTCGTCGCGGACCATGACCGCGCCCGCGCTGCCGGTGCCGGAAACCGGCTTGAAGACGCAGGGGAGCCCGACCCCGAGGACGGCGGCTCGCGCCTCGTCGAGGCCGGCGGCGAGACGGAACGGCACCGGATACAGGCCCCGTTCGTCGAGCGTCCGGCGCATCAGCGCCTTGTCGCCCACCCGCTCCATGGTCGCCGGTGCGTGGAAGGGCACACCGATGGCCGACATCGCCACGGCCGCCTCGTACGCCAGGTGGTCGACGAGGGCCAGCGCATGGGTCAGCGGCACCGCCGCGTGCACGGCCCGCACGGCTTCGGTCCACGCCGCCGCGTCGGCGTCGTCGGCCAGGGCGACCACCGCGTGGGCGTGCTCGACGCCGTCACAGGACGCCAGCCGCGACCTCGGCACGAACAGGGTGATCCGGACACCGTCGCCGAGCGTCTTGAGGGCCCGGTCCGGGATGTCGAAGAGATCACCGAAGACGGCGAGGTGGTGCGAGGTCTTCGCGGGGGGCGCAGTGGCTGCGGACATCATCGGTCTCCCGGCTGGTCTTCGGTGGGGTCGGGGCGGGTGGCGGACGCCGCGGGGACGGCGTCCGTCGGCCGGGCCGTTCGGCGCCGCTGGATCAGCTCGAACAGTTCCCGGCACTCCTCGGCGCCCTCGGCGGCGTAGGGGCCGAGTTTCTGTGCCGCCGACGCGAGAGCGGCGTGGAAGCCGTCGGCCCGGTCCGTGTCGACGAGTGTGTCGAGCCGCTGGAGGGCGGACATCAGTTCCTTGCGGCGGGCGCCGCCCTCCGCGTTGGCGCGCTGGATGTCCCAGTAGATCTCGGGCGGAGCCGCCAGGATGCGACAGGCCAGCGCCACCAGCGTGCGGGCCGGGGGCGGAGCGATCCGCATCAGGGTGGCCGCGTCCACCGGCGCGGCGAGGAGCGCGTCCACGAACGAGAGGATCGCGGCGTGCGGCAGCGCCTGGAGCACGGACATCGCCGCGTCGTGGCCGGCCGGGTCCATGACGCAGACCGTCATGTCACCGGCTTCGAGACGTGCCGACATCCGGCCGGCATGCGGGTCCGTGTCCGTCGCGGAACCGGGGGCGATCACCACCACGGACTGGCCCGCGGAGGGCAGGGCGGGGGAGAACATCGGGTTGACACCGCGCAGTTCCGGGCGGAGCGCCAGCTCCGACGCGGCCTCGAACAACGGCAGTTGGACCGAGCAGGTGGACACGATCACCGCTTCGGGGCGCACCGTCCCGGCAAGCCAGGGCAGGCATGCCGCGGCGATGTCCTCGGGCAGGGCGAGCACCACCTCGTCGGCGGCGGCGACGGCCGCGCGCAGGCCCGCCGAAGGGGTGCGCACATCATCCGCGTGGTCCGTGCCGGTGGCGAGGTCGGCGGTGGTCACCGTGTCCCCGGCGCCGGTCAGATGGGTGCGGTACCAGCGGCCCACCGTGCCGGCCGCGCCCAGCAGCACGATCTGCCGGTGGCCCACCGGGGGGCTGGTGGTCGTTGCGTTCATGCCTCGTCCTCCTGTTGCCAGCCGCGCAGCCCGAAATAGGGCACGCTCGCCTTGACCAGAGTCTCCTCGTACTCCTCGTCGGGGTCGGACTTCGCGGTGATCGCGCCGCCGACGCCGAACCGCGCCGTGCCGTCGCGTACCACCGCCGTACGGATCACGATGTTCAGATCGAGCGCGCCGGAGAACGACAGCCACCCCAGGGCGCCGGAGTAGATGCCGCGCGACGTGCCTTCCAGCTCGTCGATGATCTCCATGGTCCGCTTCTTGGGGGCGCCCGTCATCGAGCCGCCCGGGAAGCAGGCACGTACCGCCGAGAGCGCCGACCCGGTCCGCCGCAGCCGTCCCCGGACGGTGGACACCAGCTGGTGGACCGAGGAGTAGCTCTCGATCGAGAAGGCGTGCGGGACATGCACGCTTCCGGGTACGCACACCGAGTTGAGGTCGTGGCGGACCAGGTCGACGATCATCAGGTTCTCGGCGCGGTCCTTCTCCGAGGACAGCAGATCCTGCCGCAGCGCCTCGTCCTCCTCGGGCGTCGAGCCCCTCGGCCGGGTGCCCTTGATGGGCCGTGACTCCACGATGCGGCTCTCGTCCACGCGCAGGAAGGTCTCGGGCGAGGAGCACAGCACCTCGATGCCGCCGGCGCGCAGATAGGCACCGGCGGGCACCGCGCTGACCGTGCGCATCCGGGTGTACGCGGGCAACCCCTCGGACACGCCGGACAGTTCGGCGTGGTTGGTGAGGCAGATCTCGTAACTCTCACCGTCGGTGATGAGGCGCTGGCTCTCCTTGACCTTCGCGATGTAGGTGCCGCGGTCGTCGCGCAGGTTCAGCAGCCGCTCGGAGACCGGTCCCGGGGTGTACGGGGCGGTGGTCCCGCCCGTGCCGGACACGCTCCTCGCCGTCCGGGGCGGGGCGGCGTCCCGGGACGGCGTGGCGTCGCCGTCCACGGGGACGAGGCGGCAGGCGAGAGCGAGGCCGCGGCGGTGGTCGAAGACGGTGAAGGCACGGGTGTGCAGGAACCACGACTCCGGCTCCGGCGAGGGGTGCCGCTCCTCACCGATGGTGAGCGCCTTCAGCTCGTACCCGAACCACCCCACCAGACCGCCGCGGAACGGCAGCTCCCAGTCCGCGGGCGCGGTGACCTCGACTGCGCCGACGATTTCGTCGAGGAGGGTGAAGACATCGCCGGTGACCTCCTCGGTGCGGCCGGGGCCGTGCAGGGTGAGGCGGCGACCGGCCAGGTCGTAGCCGAGGGCGATATCGCCCGGCTCGCCCCAGGCGCCCATCAGCGAGTACCGGGAGCCCGGGTGGTCGCTGCCCTCGGAGTCGAGCCAGAACGCGTACGGACGATCGGCGTAGTGCTCGCGGAAGAAGTCCTCCGGGGCCTGCGGTGCGGTGATGGCCGCGGACTCCAGGCGCATCCGCAGCGCGCCACCGGCCCTGCGGAACGCCGCCACCGACGACGGCAGTTCCACCGGGGTGCCGGCCGCCCCGCCGACGGCCGCCGTGCCGTCACCGAGGTGGTGGCGGGCGGCGAGCGCGACGAAGTTGGCGAGGACCTCGTGACCGCCGGCCGACTCGATGGACTCGGGATGGAACTGCACCCCCCACACCGGTCTCGTGCGGTGCGCGAGGGCCATGACGAGGCCGTCCCGCGTCCAGGCGGTGCACTCCAGGGTGTCCGGCAGGTCGGTGCTGACCAGCGAGTGGTAGCGCACCACCGGCAGGTCCTGCGGCAGCCCGGCGAACAGTCCGGTGCCCAGGTGCGCGACCGTGTCGACGATGCCGTGCGCGGGCGTGGGCGCGTGGCACGTGCGCGCGCCGAAGAACTCCGCTATGCCCTGATGCCCCAGGCAGACGCCGAGCAGCGGCAGTTCGCAGCGCTCGACGATCTCGCGGCAGACCCCGAAATCGGCCTTTCGTGACGGCCGTCCGGGGCCCGGGGAGAGGACGACGGCGTCGCATTCGCCGAGCGGCAGGGTGTCGTAGGAGACGGTGTTGGGCAGCACGACGGGCTGCACACCGGTCACCTCGTACAGGTACTGGGCGATGTTGAGTGTGAAGGAGTCGAAGTTGTCGATGATCAGGGTCTTCACCGGTCGTCGGCCCCGTTCAGCTCCGCCGGTCCTGGGCGTGGTCATCCCGGTCCTCCTCACTCCAGAAGAACGGCGCCTTGGCACGGGCGGTGATCCGCGGTGCCGTCCCGGCGTCGACGGTGAGGCCCTCGAAGATCGCCGATCCGACGACCTTGCGGATGGTCTGGTGCCGGCCGAGAGCGCTCAGAGCCGCCTCGTCCGTCAGGCCGTGCAGGGCTGTGCCGCGCAGGGTCAGCCGCAGCATTCCCAGCTGTGAGCCGTACTCGACCTGGTAGCGGGCGTCCGGCGGCAGGCCGAGCGCGGTGTCGAACATGGAGCGGGTGACCAGGGTGCCGATCAGATTGGCCGACACGTCGTCGCGGGCTCCGATGCGCAGTACCTGGGCCGTCGAGCCGCAGGGGCATTCGGAGGGCCGCAGGCTGGCACGGTCGCCGACGAGATAGCGCACCAGCGCGGTGCCGCTGTCGCCCAGCACGGTGACCGCGAGCATGCCGGGAACACCGTCCGGCAGCCGCCGGCCGTCGTCGTCCACGACCTCGGCGATCACCAGGTCCTCGTGCACATGGTGGTCGGTGCCGGTGAGATGGCCGCACTGGAACCCGATGGGCCCGGTCTCGGTGGTGCTGTACGCGAAGGAGCGCACGGCGCAGCCGGCCGCGGCGAGCGCCTCGGCGGCCGGGGAGGCCATGCGCTCCCCCAGGTAGTACAGCGTGCGCAACTTGTGCATCTGAGCCGGGATCTCGGTCAGCAGCCGCTCGATGTACCCCGGCAGACCGACCATCGCACCGACATCGAGATCGGTGATCAGCTCGGCGAGATGGTGCGCGGGCATGGAGGTCCCGGCCGGGAGCACCGCCGCGCCCCGGCGGGAGAGCACCGCGTCCGCGAAGCCGAAGCCCCCGAACAGGTCACCCGGAGCGAGCGAGTTGAGGACGAACGGGTTGGTGCCCAGCCCGTCGAGGCACAGCCCGCGCGCGCCGATGGCCTCGACCCGCTCATTGAACGGGCGGTCGTGCAGCAGGGTCCGCACCCGGCCCGAGGAGCCGCTGGAACGCAGCACCAGGCGGATGTCCCCCTCGGTGATGCGGTTCGGCGTGCCGGGATCCGCACTCCACTCCGCGAGCCGGTCACGGCTGGTCAGAGGGACCTGCGGCAGTCCTTCGGGAGTCAGGGAGCCCTCGTACGGATGCAGTGCCGTACAGGTGCCGGAGCGGCGCACCGCTTCGCGCATGAGCGCCAGGTTCTCCGCCTGGACGGTCAGCAGCTCCGAGCGTGGCAGGGTGAGATCCGCGAGCAGCTTCACTGTTCCTCCATCCGTAGGGTGATGGCCCGGCAGGCCCGCTCGGCCGCCGCGGCGGCAGCGGCGGTGTCGCGGCCCACGGCGACGACCTCGCCGAGCCGCTCCCAACTCGCCGTCGCCGGACGCACCGTGTCGCCGGGGCCCGTCCAGATCCGCACGCTGTGCACGCCCGGCAGCGCGACGGCCTCCGCCATGCCGTCGACCGAGGCGACGCGGCCGGCCCGGTCCGCCAGCAGATACCGCTTGACGGCCGCGGCGCCGAGCGGCGGCACGGCGGGCGGCAGCGGCAGGCCGCAGGCGTGGGCGAGCATGTCGGCCTCCACGTCGCGCCCGGTCACCAGGGCGAGGAGGGCGGGGATCTCGTCGCCGCCGGTACGGGCGTGCGACTCGACGAGGTGGATGCCCTCGTCGCCGACGATGACCTCGGTGTGGGCCGGCCCCTCGCGCAGTCCGACATGGTCGAGGAAGGCGACGACCCGGTCGACGACGGCCCGGTGCCGTTCCGCGTCGAGTTCCGCCGGGACGAGGTGGCCGGTCTCGACGAACGAGCCGCCGACCAGCTTGCGTACCACCGCCCGCACCTCGTGGTCGCCGCCGACGCTGAACGTCTCGACGCTGAACTCCTCCCCGGAGGCGAAGGGTTCGACGAGGTAGCCGGTCACCGGCAGCACCTCGTGGTAGTGGTGGTCGTTGCGCAGGGTGTCCCGCACCCGCTGCCACGCCTCGTCGAGTCCGTCCGGGCCGTCCACCTTGAGCACACCCAGGCTGGCGGATCCGTCGACCGGCTTGAGGATCAGCGGCCACCCGGCGGTCTCCGCGACCCGGAGCGCGTCCTCGGGGCCGTCCAGCCGCGCCCAAGGGGAGTGCAGCGAGGGGTCCTTGTCGAGCACCTCGTGGGTCCTGGCCTTGTCGTGCAGCAGCGCGGCGACCCCGGTGCCGGGTGCGGTCAGCCCCAGATCGAGGGCGACCGCTTCGGCGGCCGTGCACGCGGGTTCGTGATTGCTGCACACCCCGGCGAAGCCGAACTCCTCGTGCAGTGTGCGGGCGACGGCCAGGACGCCGGGCACATCGAGCAGGTCGACACGGAGCGAGCGCAGGCACAGCGGATCCAGCGAGGGGTCGGTCATGGTGGGCGCCTGGAGGTGCACCACATCGAGGCCGAGACCCAGGGCCTTGTCGACGACCCGGCGGCTGCCGCTGAGCAGCAGGAGCACGGGACGGGGCGCGGGTGGTGTCACAGAACGTTCTCCCTCGTCAGCGTCGAGCGTCGGGCCAGGGCGACGCAGTACGGCATGGCCAGGGCCGCGACAAGGAAGACGGCACCGAGCACCAGCCACCCCCAGGAGCCGTGGTACAGCAGGAGCCAGGTCAGGGCGAGCGGACCGACCGCCTCGGCGATGGTGGAGCCCATGCCGAAGAAGCCCTGGTACTCGCCGTATCTGCCGTCAGGCACGAGCCGGAAGCTGATCTCGTTCATGCTGGAGGTCTGCCGCATCTCCCCGAAGGTCAGGACCGAGACCGCCAGCACGAGCAGCCCGGCCGCCCCCCACGGCGAGGAGGGCAGCCCGGACAGGGAGTACAGCGCCATTCCCGCGAACAGCAGCAGCCCGCCGATGCGCAGGCTGCGCAGGCCGGCGTCGATGCTGGTCACGGTCTTCGACACCCGGTACTGCAGGAGCACCACCAGAGCCGTGTTGATGACGAAGACGGCGGCGATGCTCCAGTCGGGAGCCTGTGTCTTCTGGACGATCCACAGGGGCAGCGCCACGTCGATCAACGGCGCGTGGAGCGTCAGGAGCAGATTGACGACGCTGACGGCGACATAGCCGCGGTCGCGGAACACCTGCATCGGCGAACCCTTGACCGCAGCGGCCGGCTTCTCGCCCGCCGGGGAGCCGGGCATGGCGCGCAGCGTCGCCGGGACCTTGAGCAGCAGCACCGCGGCGAGGAAGAACGTCGCCGCGTCCAGTGCGAACGCCAGCCGGTAGGCGGTGCCGGTGTCCACGGAGATGACGAGGGCGCCCAGCATCGCGCCCACGGCCAGACCCGCGTTGGCGGTCGAGATCAGCACCGCCCGCACCCTGGTGACCTGCTCGGCGGGGAAGGAGCGGGCCACCAGGGCGGAGCGGGCGGACTGGGTGCCCTGGGTGGAGACCGCCAGCAGACAGGCCCCCACGAAGAACAGCGGCACGCTCGACGTCACCAGGTACAGGCAGACCGACAGACCGGCGACGCCGAGCAGGGTGGTGGCCACGGTCCGGGACTCGAACCGGTCGGCGAGATGCCCGACGGGCACGCTGAGCACCATGGCCAGCAGCCAGGACGCGGTGAGCGCGGCCCCGTACGTGACCGCGTCCAGTCCGACCACCCGGGTGAAGTACAGCGCCGCGCAGACATAGAACAGACCGTCGCCGAGATGGGTGACGAAGTGCGACACGGCGAAGGGACGCACCAGCGGTCCCAGCCCCGGGCGGTCCGGTCCGGGTCGCTCCGCCGCGGCCGGCGGAGTGGATTGCTCAGTCACGGCCGTCGAGCTCCTGACCGTCGCTGTAGTGTCCGCTCTCCTCAAGGGTGTCCGCGAGCAGGGCCAGGTCCTCCTCGCTGTGCAGGGCGGAGAGCGCGAAGCGCAGCAGGGACTGGCCCTGCGCCACCGTGGGGTAGAACGCGGGGAGCATGATCACGCCACGCTCCTTGAGGCGCCGTACGGCGCGCAGCCCCTCCTCCTCGGTGCCGAACACGGCGCCGCGCACCGGCGTGCGGAGCCCCGTGTTGGACAGCTTGCCGCCGGTCAGTTCGTCGAGCCGGGCGGCGTTCGCCCACAGCGCCGCCTGGAGCTCGGTGATCTCGGGGGAGAGGTGGATGCGGGCCGCCGCCACGTTGGCCGCCATCATCGGCACCATCACCGAGTGGCCGAAGACCAGCGGATTGGCGAGCTTCCTGACGACGGCGACATCCTCGCCGGACGCGGCGAGGAGGAACCCGCCCGAACCGCCGAAACCCTTGGACAGCGAACCGGCCAGGACGACGTTGTGGGGGAGCTTGCCGCCCAGTGCGTCGAAGGCGTAACCGCAGCCGGACGCACCGTCGATGGAGATCCCGTGGGCGTCGTCGACGTAGAGGTATCCGCCGGCGGACGCCGCCCGCTGCGCCAGCTCGTGCACGGCGATGAGGCCGTTCATCGAACCGACCCCGTCCACCAGGAACACGGGGGTGCGGCCCGCCTCCGTCGCCCGTTGCAGCGACTCGTCCACCGAGGAGGGGTCGTCCGAGCGGAACCGGTCGACCGGGCCGAACTGCGCGAAGATTCCCCGCAGTACCTGCATCGAGGCATGGGCGGTGCGGTCCACGAACAGATGCGGTCCGTCCGGCACCGGGTAGCTGGGCAGCGACCCGGAGGCCAGCAGCGGCAGCACCCCGAGATGGACGTTGCTGGTGGAGGTGAACACGCAGGGCTGGGTGCCCGGGTAGATGCGCGCCAGCAGTTCCTCCAGCTCGGGGAGGTAGGAGGGCCGCATCCGGTTGCGCGAGGACGACAGGTGCACACCGAAGCGGCCGACCGCCTCGACCACGGCCTGCGACAGCGCGGGGTGCGACTCAAGCCCGAGGTAGGAGCACGACACGAACTCCGTGGCCGTCGTGCCGTCCTGGAGGGTGACCCGCTTGCGGTCGCGGGTGACCACGGTGTGCCCGGTCAGCCCCTCGGCGAAGCACTGGTCCAGGGCGGAGGACGTGCGGTCCCTGCGCGTGGTCAGCCAGTTCTGTGGTGTCCGGTCCGAGCTCACCTGGTACCTCCCCGGTCGGTGCGGCGGGCGACGGTGATCCGCGGCTCGTCGGCGGTGTCGACGAAGGTGGTGATCTCCTCGAAGGAGTCACCGTGCAGGAGCGCGCGCACCTGCTCGGGCTGTGCCCGGTCGTGCTCCAGTGCCAGACGCCCGCCCGGACGCAGTGCCGCGGCGGCGAGGACCACGATCAGGCGGATCAGGTCCAGTCCGTCGGCACCGCTGTAGACGGCAGCCCGGGGCTGGTGCTCGGACCATTCGGGCAGCAGCCGCACATCGGGGGAGACGTACGGCGGGTTCGCCATGACGAGGTCGGTCGCACCGAGGTACGCGTCCAGGCAGCCCGGCTCGGTGAGGTCGGCGGCGTGCACCGAGACCCCGCCCAGCACGGCCTCGTTCCGCGCGACGTTCCGGTTCAGGTACTGCAGACAGGTGTCGTCGCGCTCCACGCACGTCACCGCCGCGTCGGGCCGGCGCCGCGACAGGGCGAGGCCGAGCGCCCCGACGCCGGAGCACAGGTCGAGCGCGGTGCCTTCGTACGGCAGGGTCTTCTCGTCGGCCGCCCACGCCACCAGTGCGGTGCTCTCGTGCCGCGGCACGAACACACCGCTGCCGACGAGGAGTTCCAGCCCGTCGAACGGGGCCGAACCGATGATGTGGCCGAGCGGGATGCGGCGGCAGCGCTCCGCCACGGCGGCCTCGAAACGGTCCACCGCCGCGGGTGTCACCGCGGCGAGGAAGCGCTCCTGCAATGCGTCCAGGTCGCCCTCGACGTCCCACACGCCCGCCTCGGTCAGGCGGGTGCGGGCCGTCTCGCGGGCGGACCGCAACTGGTCCGCCGTCATCATGACCACTCGCCGTAGTAGCGCGTCAGGGACTCGCGGATGCCGTCGGTCATGGCGGCGACCAGCTCGGCGGGGGGAGTGAACGACGGGTGCAGCTCCTCCACCAGGGCCGCGTAGAAGCGGCGCAGGTGCCGCTCGATGCGCGGCGGCCACTCGGGCGCGACGTTCCACCGGTACTCGTAGCCGGTGGCCATCATGTGCTCGACCGTCGTCGTCACGACCTGCTCACGTGTCCCGCCGGCCAGCGGGGCGCGTACCGGGGAGAAGGACGACAGGAAGTCGTACTCGCTGGTGCCGCCCTCGATGAGCGTGGCGATGTGCCGGGCCAGCAGCGGCGACTGGTGCAGTCCGTCGCGGTAGGTGCCGGTGGCCAGCCACAGTCCCTCGGCCCCGGCCGCGCCGATCAGGGGGAAGCCGTCGGCGGGTACCGGACGGTTGCCGACCTGTACGGACATCAGCGAGGACTCGGAGAGGTCGGTGTGCAGCTGGTCCACGGCACAGCCGAGCAGGAACTGGAGGTCTCCCACGGCGGCGAAGCGGCGCGGCTGCTCGGAGATGATGTTGGTGGCCCCGAGGTAGAGCACCCCGTCGGCGCGCGGCACCGCGTGCAGGCCGCAGGCGAAGGCCCGGTTGGGGGTGCGCACCACGGACGAGGGCAGCGCGCGGTCCGCGGTCTCCACCAGCGCGGAGACGCCGTACCCGCTGACCATGGGAGGCATCTGGGCGCGTGCCCCGGCCACCTCGTCCAGCAGGGTGAGGGACTTGGCACCGGCGGCCACGACGACGTGGTCGGCGGACAGCACCTCGCCGCCCACCAGCTCGACACCGGTCGCACGGCCGCCCGTCACCCGGACGCCCACCGCCTCGGCGTCGACGATCTTGCCGCCCGCCTTCACCAGCGCCTGGTCGAGCTTGACCAGCAACCGGTGGGAGTCCACGGCGCGTTCACCCGGAATGAACAGGCCGCGCAGCGAACGGCAGAGGTCGTTCGGCGACAGCCAGTCCAGGTCCTCGGGGTCGACGGTCTCGTACGGCTCCTCGTACTCCCCCAGCGTCGCCTCGATGGCGTGGAAGTTGCCGGAGTCGACGGGGGCCGATCCCATCGTGTTGAGCAGGACGAACGTGCCGTCGGCGCTGAAGAGGGTGCGGGAGTCGCCCGAGTCCTGGCTGAGCCGCTCGTCCCACTCGGTCCAGTAGCGACGGGCCCGGTGGTCCATGTCGAGCTTGGCCCGCCCGTGGTCACTGGCCAGCAGCGAGGTGGTGACCTCGCCGAAGCAGCCGAGCATCGCGCCGGCGGCGAGGGAGGCGGCGTACGGGCGGTTCTCCCGGCCCACGCGTGTGACTTGGAATCCGCGGCTGCTCAGTTCGTAGGCGATCGAGGCGCCGACCGCCCCGTTGCCGACGACGACGGCGGTCTGCTGTGGCCCTGCGTGCATGATTCTCCTCGTGACTTCGGGCAGGGCGTGGCGCCGCTCGGGCGCGTGCTCCAACCGTGAGAAAGGGACGTATGCGGGAGGTCGTGGTGCCTGGAACGGTCACATAGGGCGGGCTGCCCCGAGCGATGACGGTCGACGGGATGAACGGCATGGCGCCGTGTCGGGGGACTGGGGTCGCGGGGAGGTGGAGGGCCGGTCCGGCACCGGGTCGGCGAGCCCCGCGGACACCGTCCGCCGGGGCGACCTGCGGACGCGGGTGACCGCGGCCGTCCGCGCTGTCACCGCGGGCACGCCGCCTGCCACCGGCGCGTGAACCGCGGTAAGAGAGCACGTCGTTGTGCGACCGGACCGCGGCCTGGGTACTGCCACACCGCTTGTCCGTCTGTTCCGAGCCGCATGGGGGTTCTCGGTGCGAAGCGGGCCGTGGAGTGCTCTGAGCTCCCACGTACACCCGGGACCGGCACATCGTCCATGTCCCCGCATCACACAGCGTTCCCCCGCTTGCAGATGCCCCTGGTCAGGTAGCGCAGTGGAGTCTAAGTTCCTGATGTTGGGACGTCAATCATGGATTTTCGAGGAAGCCGGATGAGTATGAATGCGACTGTTTTCCCACAGCCGTTGAAAACGGATCGGCTGGTTCTCCGCCTGTTCACGGAGAATGATCTGGACGACATGCACGCGTATCAGGGACTGCCCGAGGTGGCCAGGTATCTCTACCGGCCGCCGCGTGATCGCGCGCGCTGCGCCGAGGTCATCGAGCGCATCGGACAGGGCACGCCGTGGAAGGAGGACGGCGACACCCTGACGCTGGCGGTCTGCCGCCGCGACACTCCCGGGGTGATCGGCGAGGTGATGGTCTCGCTGTCGAGCGCGTACGCCGCGCAGGCCGAGATCGGGTGGGTCTTCCACCCCGGCCACGGGGGCCGGGGCTATGCCACCGAGGCCGCGCTGGCCCTGCGTGACCTGGCCTTTCAGCAGCTTTCCGTGCACCGGCTGTTCGCCCGCATCGACGGGGACAACACGGCCTCCGTGCGGATCTGCGAGCGGCTGTCGATGCGCCGGGAGGCACATCTGATCGAGAACGACCGCGACGACCGGGGCTGGGGCAGCGAGTACGTCTACGCGATCCTCGCCCGGGAGATCGAACCCGCCGGAACCGACTAGTCCGCGTCGGCCGCACGCCCTGGAGCCGGGGCCCGAGGCCGCTGTTTTCGGACAGATTTGAGGCCGATTTTCTCCGTGCCGGTCACCGGGCTCGACGTGTCCGGAATACCGCTTCTTTTGTTCCGGTTCGGGCGGGCGTGAATCCGGTTCGGGACTGGTCGAGGCCGTGCGCTTTCGCCGGAACGGGCGGGGGTGGGCGGTCTCATCCATTCCGGATGGGGCATGTTCCGTTGTGACCCCGTTGGTTCGGGTGTCCGATTCCGGCCTCATGCACACGTCTTCTCCGGCCTACCGTTCACCGGCGCCCTCGATCGAGGGCGCCGGATCGAGTGGTGGGACGGGGAAACGTTGATCAGCTACAGCGCGACCGCCGACGATGTCGCGAAGGTGCGGTTCTCGATGTCTCCTCTGGGGGAGACCGTCTACAGCTTCCGGACACTGGCCTCTCCCTCGCGCAGAAGCCAGCACCAGCCCTGGGTGGACGACATCCTCGGCAGATTGAAAGCGGTCGACCTGCGCCCACTGCGGGCCGTGATCCCCGCGACCGGCTACGTACCGGACTTCCTCACGCCGGCGCCGACGGGAACCCCGGCGAGCGTGGACGTCGAGCTGGAGATGGTCCGCGCCACCCGGCCCGCCCACTTCGTCGACGAGGTGGCCTGGATGCTGGGGGACACCCGAACGCCGGCCACCTGGCGCCGGGAGGCGGCGCCGCTGCACCGGAAGATGCTGGACGAGCCCGAGAAGGCCATCGAGCAGATCACGCAAATGCTGCGCGTCTACTGGCAGCTGGCCCTCGAACCCTACTGGCAGCGGCTGTACGGCGGGCTGGTCTCCGACGTGCGCTCCCGGATGCGGCTGATGGAGAACTCGGGCGCCGCCTCCGTCTTCTCCGCCCTCAACGAGCGGATCAGCTGGCACGACGACCGCCTCACGGTACGCAGCGCCTACGAGTTCGAGGAGACCCTCGGAGGCCAGGGCATCGTCCTCGCGCCGAGTGTCTTCTGCGGCCCGGACGTGCTGACCATGCTGCCGCCGCTCCAGTCGATGATCGTGTACCCGAAACCCGGGGCCGCGGACATCTGGCACCACGACGCGCAGGACCGCAGCAGCTCGCTCGCCGCGCTCCTCGGCGGTGTCCGGGCCGCGGTGCTGGAGGCGCTCGTGCTGCCTTCCTCCACCGGCGAGCTGGCCGCCCAGGTCGATGTCACCCCCGGGGCCATCAGCCAGCATGTCTCGGTGCTGCGGGGCTGCGATCTGGTGACGAGCCATCGGGCGGGGCGGCGGGTCATCCACTCGCTCACGGAGACCGGCGAGGCGCTCGTCCGGGGCGCCGTGTCTTCGGGTTTCCGCAGGTCATGACGGATCGCTGACATCAGTTCAACTACCGTTCACACCAACCCTTTTAGCCAGGGCTAAAAGGGTTGGTGGCCTCTCCGCGGTGTGTTTTGCTCTAGTCGGCAGGACGCGGGAATGAGCGCCCTGCGACCTGTCGCCCACGAGTCCCCGCACCTACCTGCCACCCACTCGGAGGGAGCTTCCCGCCCCGCGATCTCGTCCGAAGGCAACCACACGCGGAGCGTCGCTGCCGCCGGCAACGGCCTGCTCGGCCTGTCATCCCACTCACCCCGACCCGTCGCAACGGGCGTACGGCCGTACTGGGCCGCCGCATCACCGCGCGGGGTGGGTCTCCCGAAGAATGCGCCCTGGTCGGCACCCCCTGTCCTCAGCCCCGTTCGCCCATCCATCCCTCATCGCTGACGTCCTGCGCGACATGCGCGGCCGGTCACTCCCTGGCCGAGGCTCCGGGCTGCCCAACGGCCCGGAGGATCACCACGGCCGGGAGGCCGCCCCCGTTGCACCACGACATTCGGAAAGGCAATGGCATGACGACGACCTCGAACGCTGAAGTCGGCCTGGCGGGTCTGCGCGCCGAACTAGACCTCGTCGACGAGACGTTGCTCGACAACCTGAAGAGCCGCATCGATCTGTGTGTACGCATCGCGGAGCACAAGCGGGAGCACGGGGTTCCGATGATGCAGCCGCACCGGATCGGTGTCGTGCAGGAGCGCGCCGCCCGCTACGGAGCCGAGCACGGAATCGACGGGACGTTCCTGCGACGGCTGTACGAACTGATCATCGAGGAGACCTGCCGGGTTGAGGACCTGGTGATCGACGCTCCCGACACCGACAAACGCCCGCCGGTCCGGAACGCGGCGTCATGAACCGCCCCGTCCGCACCCTTCTCGTCGACAACTACGACTCCTTCACCTACAACCTCTACCAACTGCTCGGCGAAGTGAACGGGCAGCCGCCCGTAGTCGTCCGCAACGACATCGACTGGTCCGCGCTGCACCTGGGCGACTACGACAACATCGTGGTCTCGCCCGGACCCGGCCGCCCCGACCGGGAGCGCGACTTCGGCGTCGGCAGCCTCGCGATCCGCGACTCCGGACTGCCCGTCCTCGGTGTCTGCCTCGGCCACCAGGGCATGGCCGCGCTGTTCGGCGGCACCGTCGATCACGCCCCCGAACCGATGCACGGCCGGCTCTCCCCGGTCCGGCACAACGGCGAGGACCTCTTCGCCGGACTGCCCTCACCGTTCTCCGTGGTCCGCTACCACTCCCTCACGGTCACCGGGCTCTCCGACGAGCTGGAGGGCGTCGCCTGGACCGAGGACGGCGTCCTCATGGGGCTGCGCCACCGCACCCGCCCCCTGTGGGGCGTCCAGTTCCATCCCGAGTCCATAGCCAGCGAGTACGGCCGCGAACTGCTGGCCAATTTCCGGGACCTGACCCTGAACCGCGCCAAGGCCGGGACACCGGCCGCGTCCCCGTACCGGTTGCACATACGCGAACTGGAGCAGCTGCCCGACACGGAGGCCGTGTACACCGAGCTGTTCGCCGGCCGGCCGCACGCCTTCTGGCTCGACAGCGGCTCCCACGCCGACGGGAACTCCCGGTTCTCCTTCCTCGGCGACGGCAGCGGCCCGCTCGCCGAGTACGTCACGTACCGCGTCAGGACCCGCACGGTGACCGTCGAGCGGGCCGGCCGCCCCGACGAGCACGTGACCGGCGACTTCTTCGACTACCTCGACGCCGAGTTACGGCGGCGCGCGCTGCCGGCCGACACCCGGCTGCCGTTCTCCTTCAACCTCGGATACGTCGGCTATCTCGGCTACGAGCTCAAGGCCGAGGCCGGGGCGAGCGCCGCGCACACCGCGCCCACGCCGGACGCGGCGCTGCTCTTCGCCGACCGCGCCGTCGTCGTCGACCACACCGGGCGCCGCACCTACCTGATCTGCCTCGGCGGCGGGCCCGAGGACCCGGAGGCGACCAAGTGGCTCGACGCCACGGCCGCCCGGATCGCCCTCTTGCCCGACGAGACCGGCCAGGAGCTCTCACCGCTCACCGAGGCACCGCCGCAGGACGGCTTCGCACTCGTGCAGCGCCACGACGAGCAGGGCTATCTGGCGCGGATCGCGCAGTGCCTGGAGAAGATCCGCGACGGTGAGTCGTACGAGATCTGTCTGACCAACATGGTCTCCACCACCACCGTCATCGACCCGCTGGCCACCTACCGGCGGATGCGCGACATCAGCCCCGTCCCCTACGGGGCGCTGCTCGACTTTCCCGGCGTGGCCGTGCTGAGTGCCTCCCCGGAACGGTTCCTGACCATCGGTACGGACCGGGTCGCGGAGTCGAAGCCGATCAAGGGCACCCGCCCGCGCGGCGCCACCCCCGAACAGGACCGGGCGCTCCGCGAGGACCTGCTGGCCAGTGAGAAGGACCGCGCCGAGAACCTGATGATCGTGGACCTGCTCCGCAACGACCTCAACACCGTGTGCGAGGTCGGGTCGGTGCATGTGCCCAAGCTCTTCGACGTCGAGACGTACCCGCCGGTGCACCAGCTGGTGAGCACCGTCCGGGGCACGCTGCGCGAGGGCGTCTCGGCGGTGGACTGCGTCCGGGCCTCGTTCCCCGGCGGCTCGATGACCGGTGCGCCCAAGCTGCGCACCATGGAGATCATCGACCGGCTCGAAGGCGGTGCGCGCGGGGTGTACTCGGGTGCCCTGGGCTGGTTCTCGCTGGGCGGCGCCGCGGATCTCAGCATCGTCATCCGCACGATCGTCGCCACCGGCCGGGGCACCTCGTTCGGTGTCGGCGGAGCGGTGATCGCGCTGTCCGACCCGGCCGAGGAGTTCGAGGAGACCCTGGTCAAGTCGCGGACGATGGTCGCGGCCCTCGCCGCCGGCACGGCCGCCGGAGGGCTCCTGCGGGACGAGGCGGTGGACGCGTGAGCGCGGCGCTGGAGGTGCCGGCCGACCTCACCGGGGCCATGGAGGAGCCGGAGGTCCGCGCACTGCTCGCCGACCTCGACGGAAAGATCATCTCGATGGTGCTGCGCAGGGTGGAACTCGCCCGGTACGACCAGTCGTTGCGGCGGCTGTCGGGCATGCCCGTCTCGGAGCTCGCCTGGGAGAACGAAGTGCTGGAGCGGTACGGCGACGAGCTCGGCCGCAAGGGGGTCGACATCGGGCGGGCGGTGCTCGCGCTGTCCAGGCTCCGCACCGAGCACCGGCCGGCACGACAGGGGCCGCCGGAACCGGAATGAGAATGAGCGGGGGTTTGGCGGGCATCCGAAAGTGCCCTCGGGGCGATCTCCATCGGGTACTCTCGGATGCTCTGCCGAGCGAATCTCAGGCGGAATTCAGAGATCCATGATTTCCGGGTGATCGGCCAGCTTGGCGAAATGTTCGGCCGGGTTGGAAATCATTTTCCGCTTGTCCAGGTCGATGAGTCCCGCGACGCTCGACAGATCGCAGGCGAGGACACCGTCGGCCCGGCGGATCTCCTGTTCGACGCGGAATGTCTTCCCCTCGCCCCAGATCCATTTGCAGGTCACGTCGACTTCGTCTCCGCCGCGCAGTTCGCGATGGAAACGCATTGTGTTCTCCAGGACCGCGGGGCCTATTCGCGTGGAGATCAGCTTGGCCTGCGAGATGCCGGCCGCGCGCAGGCTCTCCCAGCGAAGATGCTCGCAATACTGAAGGTAGACGGCCTGGTTCAGGTGTCCCTGTGTGTCGAGTTCGTAGCCCCGCACGGTGATTCGCAAGTGGAATGGTTCCGTCATGTACGGTCGACCTCCTTTATTGATTGGATAAATTACTACCGCATGTAACGGAGGCGGACAACCCTGTTCCGGATTATCGATTTCCGTGTGACGTGGGCCACGTCGCCTGTTCTGCTTGACTCGTCGAGGGGTTGCGGTGATAGCTTCATGAACATGCCTTGCTCGGTGATCGGTTTAGAAATGATTCACTCGCGGCTCGTTACCCTTCCGGTCGTTCCTCCGAATGAAGGGCAATTCTGATGGCGGGTATTGTTCCCGCTCTTATGGAAGTGGCCCGTCGCTACCCGGAAAATCGCGCCGTCGAATACGACGGAAACGGTCTGAGTTATGCGGAATTAGTGCGCAGGGTCCGTGCGACGGCCCGGGAGCTGGGGCCGGCACCCGGACCCGTGGGGGTCCTCACGGACCGCTCGCCGGCCACTGTCGTCGCCCTCCTCGGGGTCCTGGCCGCGGGCGGGACCTACTGCCCGGTGGACCCGGCCTTCCCGGCCGCCCGGCAGCGGGCGCTCCTCGAAGCCGCCGGCTGCACCAAGGTCCTCGTCACCCGGCCGGGTACTCAGGTCCCCGACGGGTGGAAGCCCCTCGAACTGCCCGATCCCCGCTCCCTGCCGGACGAGGAACCTGCCGGCCCGTCCGCCGAGGACGAGACGGACGCGGAAGTTCCCGCGTACACCCTCTTCACCTCCGGATCCACCGGCCGGCCCAAGCCCGTCCTCACCTCGCGGCAGGCCATCGCCGCCTCGGTCGCCTCGCTGCGCGAGCTCTTCGCACTCACCCCGGCCGACCGGGTCCTGCAGTTCGCCTCGCTGAACTGGGACACCTGCCTGGAGGAGATCCTCCCCGCACTCACGACGGGAGCCACCCTCGTCTTCCACGACGAGGCGTACACCGGCTCGATGCCCAGGCTGCTCAGGGCCGTCGACGCGGCCGGGGTCACTCTGCTCGACCTGCCGACGGCCTTCTGGCACGAACTCGTCCGCCATCTCGCCGAGGGCGACGAGCGACTGCCCGACCGCGTGCGGACGGTGATCATCGGCGGCGAGGCCGTCAGCCCGGCCAGGCTCGCCCAGTGGCGCGCCCTCGCCACCGACGGGGTCCGGCTGATCAACACCTACGGCTGCACCGAGACCACCCTGATCACCCACGCGGTGGACCTGCACGGGCCGGCGGCCCCCGGACCCGGTGCCTGGTGGGGCGAGCACGGCGTCCCCATCGGCAGGCCGCTGCCGCACGTCGCGGAAGCCATCGGCCCGGACGGCGAACTCGCCGTCGCGGGGCCCGCGCTGGCGACGGGCTACCGGAACCTTCCGGAGGTCACCGCCGAACGCTTCGTGACCCGCGACGGCCCCGAGGGCCCCGTCCGCTGGTTCCGCACCGGCGACCGGGTCTCCCGGCGGCCGGACGGTCACCTGGTCCACGAGGGCCGCCTCGACGCCGAGATCAAGGTGCGGGGCATCCGCGTCGACCCCGGCGAGATCGAGGCCCACCTCACCGCCCATCCCGCAGTCGGGACAGCCGCCGTCGTGGGCACCCGGACCGGGGACCGCACCACGGTGACCGCGTACGTGGTGCCCGGGCGCGCCGGCACCGACGCCGACGAGCTCGTCCGCGAGGTGCTGCGCGACCTGCGCGCGACCGTGCCCGGACACCTCGTCCCGCACCGGGTGACCGTCGTACCCGAACTCGTCCACACCGCCGGCGGAAAGATCGACCGGCTCGGCACCCACCGGCTGCACACGCCCGCCGCGCCCGCCGCCCGCACGGAACATCACAACGGCCCTACAGAACAGGACAATCGATGAGTCGCGACGACATGGTCGACATCTTCCGAAGGGTTCTGGAGACCGACAGCGTCTCGGTGGACACCGACTTCTTCGCATCCGGCGGCGACTCGCTGCTGGGCACCCGGGTACTGAGCGCCGTCGCCCGGACGCAGGGTGTGGAGCTGAGCTTCGAGGACCTCATCGAGGCACCCACACCGGCCGCGCTCGCCGACCGGGTCGCGAGCGTGACCCGATGAGCGTCGTCGTCGTGGGCGCCGGTATCGCCGGTCTCACCGCAGCCGCGGAGCTCGCCGCACGCGGGGTGGACGTCGAGGTCCTGGAGGCCCGCGACCGGGTCGGCGGCCGGACGCACGGCATCGAGATCGCGCCCGGCGGCTGGGCCGACGCCGGCGCCGCCTACCTCGGCGAGCGGCACACCGAACTGCTGGAGCTGATGGCCCGCTACGACCTCAAGACCGTACCCACGGTCATGGAGGGCGCCAGCCGCTTCGACGTCCGGGGCGCCGCCTCGGCGGAGAGCGTCTCGGGGCGCTTCCCGCCGCTGAGCGGGGTGGCGCTGGGCGAGCTGTTCGACCTGCTGGACGAGGTCACCCGGTCCGTACGCGTCGACGCGCCCTGGCTCGGCCCGGACGCCGAACGCCTCGACTCCCTGACGGCCGCCGAGTGGGCGGACGCCAACCTCCGCCACCCCGACAGCCGGCTGTTCTTCCCGCTCTTCCTCGGGGAGATGATGGCCGCGGCGCCCGCCGACGTGTCCGTCCTGCACATGGCCTTCTACCTGCGTTCCGGAGGCGGGCTGCGCTACCTCAACGCCTTCGCCGGGGGCGCCCAGGAATGGCGGATCGACGGCGGCGCCCACCTGCTGAGCGAGGCCCTCGCCGACGGGCTCGGCGACCGGGTGCGGCTGTCCGAGCCGGTCACCGCGGTCGAGCAGGACGAGGCCGGTGTGACCGTGCGTTCCGCGAGCGGCGCCACCCGCGCCGAGGCGGTGATCATCGCGCTGCCACCGGTCCTCGCCGACCGGATCGACTTCACGCCCGGACTGCCGGGCCCGCGCTCGGGAGAACGCACCGGGCCCGGCTGCGCGGTCAAGGTCCACCTGATCCACCCGTCCCCGCTCTGGCGCGAACAGGGGCTGTCCGGCTGGTCGGTGAGCGCCGACGGCCCGTTGCTGTCCACCGTCGACGACTCGCCCGCCGACGGCTCGGCGGGCGTGCTGACCGGATTCGTCACCGGCGAGGAGGCCCGCCGGTTCGCCGCGCTGCCCGCCGGTGAACAGCGGGCAGCCGCGCTCGCCCAGGCCGCCCGGCTGTTCCCCGATCTGCCCGAGCCGATCGGCTTCCACGTGACCGACTGGGTCAACGACCCCTACAGCCGCGGCTGTTACGCCGCGCTGTTCGGCCCCGGCGACTGGCTCGCGCTCGGCCCCGGACTGACCCGGCCGCACGGCCGCGTCCACTGGGCCGGCACGGAGACCAGCACCGAGTTCTTCGGCCTCATGGAGGGCGCCATCCGATCGGGCCACCGCGCCGCCGCCGAGGCGGCCGCCCGCCCGTAGGGACCGTTCACCGGCGGCCGCGGGCCGGACCACGACCGGCCCGCACCGCCACGAGACCACCCGACGTACTCAGGAGACACCGTGACCACCAGTCCCATCGCCCCACTCGCAGTACGGCAGCAGTTCATGACCGACCCCACCCTGGGCGCCGGCAACTTCCTGCAGAAGGCACTGGAGGCGAACCCGAACAACACCGTTCCGTACGCCTTCACCCACACCACCGACCATCGCGGCCAGGTCGTTCTGCGCGGCCACAGCCTGCGCGACCTGGCAGCCCTGCGCGACCGGTACGCCCACTGGTACCGGACCAACGGGGTCGGGCAGGGCGAGCCGGTCGCCGTCTACGTCGGCGAGGGCCTCGAACCGCTGCTGCACTTCATGGCACTCACCGCCCTCGGCGCGGTGCCGGCCCTCATCAACAACGCCATGCCGGAGCGCACCGCCCTGCGCTACATCGACCACGTCGGCGCGGTGGGCCTGGTCGCCGACGACCCGACCCGGCTCGTCGCCGCGTACCGCGCCGACCCCAACCGCCGCCGGCCGCGCTTCATCGTCCCGGCCGCCGAGATCAAGGCGTACGACCCGCTCGACGACCCGAGCGGCGCGCTGCCGGACGGATACCCGCACCAGCACACCGCCGACGAGGTCGTCGGGCTCATCCACTCCTCGGGCACGACCGGCACCCCCAAGTCGACGATGCTCGCGCACCACCAGTTCTGGGCCGGCAAGGAGCCCCGGATGGAGCGGTTCCCCGCCTCGCCCGACGACCGGCTGATGTCGCTGATGCCGCACACGCACGCCGGCGGGCTCAGCTACTTCCTCACCGCCACCCTGCTCGGACTGCCCACGGTCGTCATGAGCGACTGGCGGCGCACCACGGTGGAGCCGGTCATGGAGGCCTTCCGGCCGACCATGGTCGCCTCCTTCCCGCGCACGTTCGTCGAGCTGGCCACCGGCGAGCCGCCCACCCTGGGGGCGGCGAAGGTGCACAGCTGGTTCAACACCGGCGACGGCGCCCACTACGGTCACATACGCCGCCTGGTGCAGCTCGGTGAACGGCCCGCCGGGCTCATCAAGCCGTGGCTGCTGCCCCGCGACCGCGAGGCCGAAGGGGCCCTGTCCGGCTCGCAGTTCATCGACGGCCTCGGCTCCTCCGAGATGGGCATGGCCCTGTTCGGACAGGTGACCACCCCCGAGACGGAGCGCAACGACCGCTGTGTCGGCAAGCCCACCGAGGCCGTCACGGCCGCGGCCGTCCTCGGCACCGACGGCAGGGAAGTACCCGTCGGCACCGTCGGACTGCTGGCCGTGAAGACCCCCTCGCGCACCCCGGGCTACTGGAACGACCCCGACCTGACCCGCAGTTTCGAGCTCGACGGCTACTGGCTGACGGGCGACGTGGCCCGCACGGACGAGGACGGGAACTTCTACCACCTCGACCGCACCGTGGACGTCATCGACACCGAGGACGGCCCCGTCTACAGCCTGCCCGCGGAGGAGGTGCTGCTCGCCGACTGCGGGGACCTGGTGCAGGACTGCGCCGTCATCGGGGTGCCCTCCGAGAACGGCAACCTGCACGTCCCCATCGCCGTCGTACGGATGCAGCCGGGTGCCGTCGAGCCCTCCGCCGACGAGCTGCGCGAGCGCGCCAACAAGGAGCTGGCCGCCGCCGGCCTCACACCGCTGGCCGCCGTGATCGTCGCCGGTGACCCGGCCGACTTCCCGACCGGCGTCACCGGAAAGGTCCTCAAGCGGGAGCTGCGCACCCGCTGGGCCACCTTCCTCACCGGCGGCGTACGGGGATGACCACCCGCGTGCGGCAGCACGACACCATCACGGTGTGTGTGGTGGGGGGCGGCCCCCGGGGGCTGGCCGTGGTCGAGCGGCTCTGTGCCAACGCCGCCGCGACGCGGCAGCGCCTGACCGTCCACCTGGTCGACCCCTATCTGCGGCTCGGCGGGCGGGTCTGGCGCGCCGACCAGCCGTCCGTGCTGCTGATGAACACCGTCGCCTCGCAGGTCACCCTGTTCACCGACGAGAGCGTGACCTGCGAGGGACCGGTCGTCGACGGACCGAGCCTCTACGAGTGGGCGCGGCTCCTGGACCGCCTGGAGCCGGCCGTCCCCTACCCACCGCACGTGCACGAGGAGTGCCGGAGCCTCGGCCCGGACTCGTACCCGACGCGGGCCCTGTTCGGGCGCTACCTCGGCTGGGTCCTCGACCGGGTGGTGCGTACGGCCCCCGACCACATCGTGGTCGAGCCGCACGGCGCGACCGCACTGGAGGTGCTGGACGAGGACGACACCACACAGACCGTCCGCCTGGACGACGGCACCCTGCTGACCGGCCTCGACGCGGTCGTACTCGCCGTGGGCCATGTGGACATGCCGCGCAGCGCCGAGGAGCTGGCGCTCGGCACGTTCGCCGCCGAGCACGGCCTGGTCCACCTGCCCACGGGCAATCCGGCCGACGCCGATCTCGACCGCATCGCGCCGGGCCGGCTGGTCGCCCTGCGGGGCATGGGGCTCAACTTCTTCGACTACATGGGCCTGCTCACCGCCGGCCGCGGCGGCGCGTTCGTGCGCGACGGCACGGGTGGCGCACTGCGCTACCGGCCCAGCGGTACGGAACCCGTCCTGCTGGCCGGCTCCCGGCGCGGCGTCCCGTTCCATTCGCGCGGCGAGAACCAGAAGGGGGCAACCGGACGGCACCAGCCGCTGTTCCTGACCCCGGAGACGATCGGCCGGCTGCGCGCCCGGCGGGCGGCGGGCGAACCGGTCGGCTTCGTCCGGGACATCTGGCCGCTGGTCGACCGGGAGGTCCGGGCGATCTACTACCACACCCTGATCTCGGAGAGCCGCGGCCGGTACGACGGCGACGTCTTCCTCGACGAGTTCTGCCGGGGCGGCGGGAGCACGGAGACCGAGGCACGTCTGCTGCGGCGGTACGCGGTCGACGCGGCCCGGCGCTGGGACTGGGACCGGATCGCCCGGCCGTACGGCAGCCGGACGTTCGCCGACACCCGGGCCTACGACGAGTGGCTCGTCGGCCACCTGCGCCGGGACGTCGAGGAGGCCCGGCGCGGAAACGTACGCGGTCCGCTCAAGGCCGCCCTCGACGTGATGCGGGACCTGCGCAACGAGATCCGCCAGGTCGTCGACCACTCCGGCATCACCGGCGACTCGTACCGGGACGACCTGCGTTCCTGGTACACACCGCTGAACGCGTTCGTCTCCATCGGCCCGCCGCCGAGCCGCATCGAGGAAATGGTGGCGCTCATGGAGGCCGGGGTGCTCCGGGTGGCCGGGCCCGGGATGACGGTCCACCCCTCGGCCGGACGCAAGACGTTCCTGGTGCGTTCCGCCGCGATCCCGGACGCCGAGGACGAGGCGAGTGCCCTGATCGAGGCACGGCTGCCCGAGGTCGACGTACGCACCACACAGGACCCGCTGCTGCTGCGGCTGATGTCCACCGGCGCCGCGAGCGCGTACACGATCCCGAACCCGAGCGGGAAGGGCCTGGCCACCGGCGGCCTCGCGGTCACCGGCAGGCCCTACCGGGTGCTGGACGCCGACGGGGAGGCCCATCCGTACCGGTTCGCCTTCGGGATACCCACCGAGTCGGTCCACTGGGCGACCGCCGCGGGCATCAGACCCGGATCCGATTCGGTGATCCTCGGCGACGCGGACGCCATCGCCCGCGCCTGCCTGTCCTCCGGGCCCCGGCCCGGCTCCATCGGGGCAACGGCCCCCGGGACGACGGCGGAAGGAGAATGACCTTGGAGACGACCCGCACGGACGAGGCGGCGGACGCGGTCGACGCGGGGCTGCTCAGCCCGGTGTGGGCCGCGGGCGGCGACCCCCTCGGCGACCGGGCGTGGGTCGCGGCCATGCTGGAGGTGGAGCTGGCGCTCGCCCGCGCCCAGGCGCGCCTGGGCGTCGTGCCCGCCTCGGCCCTCGGACCCATCGAGGAGGCGGTCCGGTCCCGGCCCGTCGATGTGGTCCGCCTCGCCCGCCTGGCCCGGGGCTCCGCCAACCCGGTGGTGGAGCTGGTCCGGGTACTGACGGAGGCGGTGCGCCGGGTCGACCCGGCGGCCGCCGAGTACGTGCACCGGGGCGGCACCAGCCAGGACATCCTCGACTCCGCCGCGATGCTCCTCGCCGCCCGGGCACTGGCCCGCGTCGAAGCGGACCTGGACCGGGTGGCCGACGCGCTCGCCCGGCTCGCCGCCGAGCACGCCGGCACACCGATGGCCGGCCGCACCCTCACCCAGCACGCCGTGCCGATCACCTTCGGGCTCAAGGCGGCGGGCTGGCTCACCCTGGCACTGGACGCCCGTGACCGGGTACGGCGCGTCCGGGCATCGCTGCCCGCCCAACTGGGCGGCGCGGCGGGCACCCTGGCCGCCTACCAGGAGTACGCGCGGCTGGCCGGCCTCGACACCGCCGGGCACGCCGCCGAACTCTCCGCCGCGTTCGCCGCCGAGCTGGGCCTGCGCGATCCCGGAGCACCCTGGCACACCGTCCGCACCCCGATCGCCGACCTCGGCTGGGCCGTCGTCGCGGTCACCGGCGGGCTCGGCAAATTCGCGACGGACGTCCTCGGAATGACCCGTACCGAGGTCGCCGAGGCGGCCGAACCCGGACCCGAGGGAACCGGGGCGTCCTCCGCCATGCCCCAGAAACGCAACCCCGTGCTCGCCACACTGCTCGTCTCCGCCGCCCGTCAGGCCCCCGCCCAGGCTCTCGTACTGGCACAGAGCCTGCTCGCGGAGGACGAACGCGCCGCGGGGGGATGGCAGTCGGAGTGGCAGCCGCTGCGCGAGGCACTGCGCCTCGCCGAGGGGTCCGCGCGCACCGCGGCCGAACTCGCCGAGGGCATCGAGGTGTTCCCCGGCCGACTGCTGGAGAATCTGCGTCTCACCGGGGGCGCGGTGGTCTCCGAGAGACTGAACGCCGCCCTCGCACCCGTACTGGGCAAGTCCACCGCCAAGAGCCTGCTCGCCGACGCGGCGCGCCGCGCCGCCCGGCCGGGCCACACCTTCGAGGACGCGCTCGCAGCGTCCCCGGAGCTCGCCGGAGCGGCGCACAAGTTCACCGACGGCCCCGGGCTGTCGGACCTGCTCGACCCGGCCAACTATCTGGGTGCCTCACAGGAGTTGGTGGAGCACGTGCTGCACCGGCACCGCACCCGGCTCGTCGATCAGCTAGGAATCCGATGAATACCTTGATGTCAACGGGCCCGCACAGCCTGCCCGCACAGCAGCCCTACGAGTACGAGCGCCTGATCCCCGTGGAACCCGACTGGCGCCGCCTGCCCGGCTGGCGGGACGTGACGCCCGCGCAGTGGCGCGACGCGCAGTGGCAGCGCGCCCACTGCGTGAAGAACGCCGGACAACTGGCCGCGGTGGTGGGTCCGTTGCTGGAGGACCGGTTCTACGAGGACCTGGCGGCCGACCACAAGCAGTTCGCCACCATGTCGATGCTGCTGACCCCGCAGATGCTGAACACCATGGTCCCCGACGCGCCCACCGACCCGGCCGGCTTCACGGACGCCTTCCTCGCCGACCCGATCCGCCGGTACATGCTGCCCGTCGCGTCCGACCGCGAACAGGAGTGGCCGAGCCACCCCTACGCCGAGCGGGACTCACTGCACGAGGCGGAGATGTGGGTGGTCGAAGGGCTCACCCACCGCTATCCGACCAAGGTCCTGGCGGAGCTGGTGTCGACCTGCCCCCAATACTGCGGTCACTGCACCCGGATGGACCTGGTGGGCGGCTCCACCCCGCAGGTGGAGAAGCAGCGGCTGACCCTCAGGCCCGCCGACCGCCAGGACCAGATGATCGACTACCTCAAGCGGAACCCGGGCGTACGCGACGTCGTGGTCTCCGGCGGCGACGTCGCCAACGTCCCCTGGCCGCGCCTGGAGTCGTTCCTGATGCGGCTGCTCGATCTGGAGAGCGTCCGGGACATCCGGCTGGCCACCAAGGCCCTCGCCGGACTGCCCCAGCACTGGCTCCAGCGGCCGGTGCTCGAAGGGCTGGAACGGGTCGCGCGGACCGCCGCCCGGCGCTCCGTCAACCTCGCCGTGCACACCCACGTCAACCACGTCCAGTCGGTCACCCCACTGGTCGCCGAGACGGCACGGGCCGTGCTCGACACGGGCGTCCGGGACATCCGCAACCAGGGCGTCCTGATGCGCGGGGTCAACACCACCCCGAAGGCGCTGCTGGACCTGTGCATGGTGCTCCAGGGCGAGGCGAACATCCTGCCCTACTACTTCTACATGTGCGACATGATCCCGAACGCCGAGCACTGGCGCGTCGCGGTCTGGGAGGCCCAGGAGCTCCAGCACGCCGTCATGGGCTACCTGCCCGGCTACGCGACGCCGCGGATCGTCTGCGACGTGCCCTACGTCGGCAAGCGCTGGGTGCACCAACTCGTCGAGTACGACCGGGAACTCGGCGTATCGCAGTGGACCAAGAACTACCGCACCGGTATAGAACTGGATGATCTGGACGCGCTCACGCGTCGCTATCCGTTCTACGACCCCATCACCACGCTGCCCGAATCGGGCCGGCGCCGGTGGCGGGAGAACAAACTGGAGAAGAGCTGACCATGACCCACACGGACGCGAACAGGTACCCGTCGCCGGAGCAGGTCCAGGAGCTCGACCGCCGGGCCGTGCTGCGCAGCGCGGAGATCGTCGCACAGGCCCGCGACGATCAGTGGGACGCCCCCACCCCGTGCGGCGACTGGTCCCTGCGGCGTCTCCTCGCCCATATGACCGCGCAGCACCTCGGCTTCGCCGCGGCCGCCGGCGGCGGACCGGTCGACGAGTCGGTCTGGCAGGAGACGCCGCTCGACGACCCCCGCCGCGCCTACGCCGATTCCGTCGACCGGGTCCTCGACGCGTTCGCCGCGGACGAAGCGCTGGACCGGACGGTCGTCCTGCCGTGGATCCACCCCACGATGACGTTCGCCGCCCCGCGCGCGATCGGCTTCCACCTCGTGGACTACGTGGTGCACGGCTGGGACGTCGCGGCTTCGCTCGGCATCCCGGCGGCGTACGGCGAGGACCTCGTCCTCGCCGCCGCCGAGGTGGCCCGCAAGGAGGTGCCCACCGGGCCGTCACGGGAGCGCCCCGGCGCCTCCTTCCGCCCGGCGGTCGAACTGGCGGGCCCGGCGAGCGCCGAGGACCGCCTGCTCGCGTCGCTGGGCCGCGACCCCCGGTGGTCGCCGAAGTGACGGACTCACTCACCGCTCTCGGAGGCCGGCCGCGGTGGCCGGCCTCCGAGGGTGTGGCTCTGGCCCCGGAACTCGGCGATCGGCACTCCGTCCGAACGGCGCACGGTCACGTCGTACACACCGCTGCGCCCGAACCGGCTGCGTTCCACCGCCTCCGCGACCAGGTCGTCGCCCACCTCGGCCGGACGGAGGAAGGTGACCTGCGCCCCCTGGGCCACGGTCGCCGGGCCGTGCGTGTTGCAGGCGAAGGCGAAGGCCGCGTCGGCCAGCAGGAAGAGAAAGCCGCCGTGCCCGGTGCCGTGGCCGTTCACCATGGTCTCCGCGACCCGCATTCCCACGGTCGCCCGCCCCGGCCCGGCGTCCCGCAGGTCGATGCCGAGCAGTTCACAGGTGCGGTCCTTGGCGTACAGGTCCTCGGCGCGGCGGCGGGCCGCGGTCTCCAGGTCGTGCTCCCCGACGGTCCCCGTCATGACACAGCCCTCAATTCCCTTGTGCAATACCGGACTTAGAAGCTCCGATCCTTCCATCCGTGACCAGTGCGGTCAACCGGAACCGATTAACCGCGACAAGGAGCAGCATGACTTCGCGCACCCCCTGGCTTCAGGAATTGTTCGACACTCCGCCGTCCGAACGCCGGGCGCTTCTCGAATCACTGGTCGTCGCGGAGTTCAAGCGTGAACTGATGATGGGTGAGGAAGATGTGCTGCCTCTTCGGGTGAGTTACTTCGAACTCGGACTGACCTCGCTCGGCGCCGTGGACACGAGGCAGCGCCTCGAAAAGGAACTGGGGCGCCCGCTCGACGCGGCCTTCCTGTTCAACCACCCGACGGTCGGGGACCTCGTGGAATTCCTGACCACCGAGGTGGTCCCCGAACTCTTCTCCGCCACCCCGCCCGGGCCGGCGGCCCCGCAGGATGCGGAAGCTTCCACGAAAGACCTGGTCAACGACGTTCTCAAGGAGCTCTACCAGTGACCGAAACGGCCTCGCCCCGCCCCGATGCCCTGCTGCGGAGCCTGCTTCTGGAGAAGTACGAGCCGATCGCCGTCATCGGACTGGGAATCCGCCTGCCGGGGGAGAACAACACCCCCGAGGAGTTCTCCGAATTCCTTCGGGAGGGGCGCTCGGGAACCGGCCCCGTACCGGAGGACCGCTGGGACATGGACGCCGTCCAGGCCGCCGAGAAGGAGGCCGGGCGGAGCCCTGTCGCGGCGGGCGGCGGATTCGTCTCCGGCATGGACGAATTCGACTCCAAGTTCTTCAACATATCCCCGAAGGAAGCGGATTTCATGGATCCCCAGCACCGCTGGGCCCTGGAATCCGCCTGGCGTGCCCTGGAATCGGCGCACATCGATCCGGCGGCCCTCCGCGGTGGAAACGGCGGCGTTTATCTGGGCGTCGGGCAGATGGACTTCGCGATCGATGTCGAGGCACTGGACCCGATGGACCTCGACGCCCATGTCGCGGCCGGCACCGCGCACAGCGCCGCCGCCGGACGCCTCTCCTACTTCCTCGGCTGGCGCGGCCCCTGCCTGAGCGTCGACACCGCCTGCTCCGCCTCACTGGTGGCGCTGCACCTCGCCACCCAGGGACTGCGCCGGGGCGAGTGCGACATCGCCCTCGCGGGCGGCGTGAACGTGAACCACCATCCGCGCAACCACATCGTCTACTCGCGCGCCGGCATGCTGTCGCCCGACGGCCGCTGCAAGACCTTCGACGACTCCGCCGACGGGTACGGCCGCAGCGAGGGCTCCGGCATGCTTGTCCTGAAGCGCTTCTCCGACGCCCGGCGCGACGGAGACAACGTACTCGCGCTGATCCGCGGCTCCTCGGTCCGCCAGGACGGCGAGAGCGGCGGGCTGACCGTCCCGAACGGCACCGCACAGGTCGCCCTGATGCGGGACGCCCTGGCCGCGGCCAACCTGGAACCCGCGGACATCCAGTACGTGGAGGCGCACGGCACCGGAACCTCCCTGGGTGACCCGATCGAGATGGGCTCCATCAACACCGTCTTCGCCGCATCCCGCACGGACGGCGAACCGCTGGCCGTCGGCTCGGTGAAGACCAACATCGGCCACATGGAGGCCGCCGCGGGCGTCGGAGGTGTGGCCAAGGTCCTCCTCCAGCTCCAGGAAGGCGTGATCTACCCGCACATCAACCTGGAGACGCCGTCGCGCCACATCCCCTGGGACCGCTATCGCGTGACCGTCCCGACCCGGCTGAGCGACTGGCGGACCGACGGGCCCCGGCGGGCCCTGGTCAACTCCTTCGGCTTCGCCGGCACCATCGCCTCCGTGGTCCTCGAACAGGCGCCGCCCGCCACGGTGCCGCCGGCGGCGACGGACGACGGCACCGCCGTCTTCACCCTCTCGGCCAAGGACCACGCCGGGCTGCGGGCCCAGGCCGACGCCTACCGCCGCTTCCTCGACGCACACCCGGACCTCGCCGTCCCCGACCTCTGCCGCACCACCAACCTCGGCCGCGCCCACCTGCCCGCGCGGCTGGCCGCGCACGTCTCCTCGCGCGAGGAGCTGGAGCGGCTGCTCGACCGGCACTCGGCGAACGACGCCCCCGGGGCCCCGGATCTCCGCTTCACCGAGGCCGCGTTCCTCTTCAGCGGTCAGGGCGCGCAGTACGTCGGCATGGGGCGCGGCCTCTACGACCGCTACCCCGAGTTCCGCCGCCACCTCGACGAATGCGACCGGCTCTTCGCCGAGCACCTCGGCCGCTCGATCAAGGACATCATGTTCGGCCGGGCGCCGGACAGCGAGCAGGACATCAACCGCACCCTCTACACCCAGCCCGCGCTGTTCAGCCTGGAGTACGCGACGGCCCGGCTCTGGATGTCCTGGGGGATACGTCCGGGCATCCTGCTCGGGCACAGCATCGGAGAGATCGCGGCGGCCGCGGTCGCCGGCCTGTTCTCGACCGAGGACGCCGTCCGGCTGGTCTCCGTCCGCGCCCGGCTCATGCAGTCCGTGCCGACGACCGGTGGCATGGCCGCCGTCTTCGCCCCCGCAGAAGAGGTCGCCCCGCTCCTCGCGGCCCACCCCGACCTCGGCCTCGGCGCCGTCAACTCCCCGCGCCAGTGCGTGATCTCCGGCGGCAGCGACTCGCTCGCCGAGGTCTCGGACACCCTGCGGGAGCGTGGCGTCGACGTCAGGCAGCTGCCGGTGTCGCACGCCTTCCACTCGCCCCTGATGACCGAGGTGTTCGACGCGTTCCGCACGGCGATCGCGGACATCACCTTCCACGAGCCGCAGCTGAGCTTCGTCTCCAACCTCACCGGCGAGGTCGCCACCCTCGCCGAGGTGGGCACGCCCGACTACTGGGTCCGCCACATCGGCGAGCCCGTCGACTTCGCCGCCGGCATGCGCTGCGTACAGGCCCGCGGACCGCACGTCCTCATCGAGGTCGGCCCGTCCGGCGCGCTGATCGGACTGGGGCGGCACAACGGTGACCCCGACGCCCACCTGTGGGTGGCCAGCATGGCCAGGTCCGACGCCGGCGCCACCACCGTGGGCAACGCCCTCGCGCAGTGCTACCGGGCCGGACTCCCCGTCTCCTGGACGGGCTACCACGCCGAGCGCGGCGGACGGACCGTGGAGCTGCCGGGCTATGTCTTCGCGAAGAAGCGCCACCCGCTGCCCTCGGCCCGCCTGAGGAACACCCGGGCCGGCCACTCCTCCGGCCAGGCCCACCACCCGCTGCTGGGCCGGGACATCACCACCGAGGACCGGCGCGGCGCCGGGGAGCGCGAATTCAGCGCGCTGATCGCCCCGGACTCCCCGGCCTACCTCGCCGACCACGTCGTCATGGGCCAGGCGGTGTTCCCCGGCGCCGGTTACGTCGAAGTGGTGCTGGCACTCCAGGACGCGGTGCACGGCGAGACCGGCCGGCCGATCCAGGACCTGCGCATCCACGAACCGCTCTTCCTGCGCGACGACGAGCCGGCCGAGATCCGCACCCGGCTGCGCCCCCACGAGGCCGCCGACGGTGCCGACGGGCCCGCCGCCGTGGAGATCGTCAGCCGGGTGAACGGCCGGGACGGTGTGATCGAACGCGTCCACGCCACCGCCACCCTCGGCGCGGCGCCCGCCGGCCCCGCCGAACTCGGCGAACTCGCCGACCGGCTGCGGAAGGCCGCCGCCGACCCGGGCGAGCCGCACTCCCGGCAGCACGGCGACGACCTGTACGAGCGCTATGCCGAGCTGGGCCTGCCCTACGGCCCCGAGTTCCGGCGTGTCCTGCGGGTCGACCGGTACGCCGACGGCCTCGCGACCGGAGAGCTGCGCGGCCTGGACACACCCGCCACCGAGCACCTGCGCGCATCGGTCCTCGACTGTGCGATGCAGACCCTCGGCGCCGCCGTCGACCTGGACGGCACCTATCTGCCCGTCGGCTTCGACCGCGTCGAACTGCTCAAGCGCCCCAAGGGCGACCTGCGCATCCTCATCCAGGTCGACCTCGACCCGGCCGGTGAACTGCTCGCCGACCTCGTCGCCCTGGAGGGCTCCCGGACGGTCTTCGTCGTCAAGGGCGTGCGCCTCAAGCGCGTCGCCGACGCCCCGGCCGACCCCGCCGAGCGCATGCTGCTGCGCCCCCGGTGGCTCAAGCGGTCCCTGCCCTCGGCCCGGACGGGCGGGGAGGGCAGGCGCGTCCTGGTCGTCCGGCCGGGCGACGGCCTGCCGGACGACCTGCCGGACCGGCTCGCCGGCACCGGCATCGTGGCCCGGCACGCCCCCGACGCGGCCACCGCCGCCGCCCTGCTCGCCGAGGACGGCGCCGTCACGGACCTGTGCTGGTTCTGGACGCCCGAGCCGAGCACCGAGGGCGAGGAGCGGCTGCGCACCGAGACCGAGCGCAACTTCCGCGAACTGCTCGCCCTGGTGGCCGCCGCCACCGGCCCGGTCGCCGGCCGCGGCCCGCGGGTCATGCTGGTGACCGAACGCGCCCAGTGGCTGCCCGGTGACACCGCCGGCACCGTGCCCCAGGACGCCCTCGGCGCCGCCACCCTGTGGGGGTTCGGCGCGGTCCTGCTCAACGAGTACCCGGCGCTGCGCACCGTCCTGCTCGACCTCGACGGAACCGGCCACCAGCCGCTCGTCGACGAGTGGATCGCCGGTGACGGCGCGGGCGGCGAGCACCAGATCGCCTACCGGTCCGGCATCCGCCATGTGAAGCGGCTCTCGCCGCCCGCACCCGGGACGCGCGACGACACCAACACCGAGCTCACGATCACCGAGTACGGCCAGTTCTCCGCCGTCCGCCCGGTACCCGTCGAGGAGCACCCGCCCACCGGCGACGAAGTCACCGTCCAGGTCCACGCCGCCGGGCTCAACTTCAAGGACGTCCTGAACGCGCTCGGCATGCTGCGCCAGTACGCCCTGGACCACGACATCCCGTACGAGCCCCTCCCGCTCGGCTTCGAGGCCGCCGGAACCGTCGTCGAGGCGGGCCCCGAAGCCGCGTTCCGGCCCGGTGACGAGGTGGTGCTGAGCCGGATCGGCTCCATGCGGCGACGGGTGACCGTCCCGTCCACGGTCGTGGTGCGCAAGCCCGGCAACCTCACCTTCACCGAGGCGGCCGGACTGCCCGCCGCGTTCGTCACGGCCTTCCACGCGCTCCATCACCTCGCCGGGATCAAGGCGGGCGACCGGGTCCTGATCCACGCGGCCGCCGGCGGCGTCGGACAGGCGGCCGTACAGCTCGCCCGGCTCGCCGGTGCCGAGGTGTACGCCACCGCCAGCCCCCGCAAGTGGCCCCTGCTGCGCTCCCAGGGCGTGACACACATCATGAACTCCCGCACCCTCGACTTCGCCGACGAGGTGCTGGAGGCCACCGGGGGCCGCGGGGTCGACATCGTCCTCAACAGCCTCAACAAGGACTACATCCCGGCAGGGCTGAAGTGCCTCGCCGAGGACGGGCGGTTCGTCGAACTCGGCAAGATCGGGATCTGGTCGCCCGAGCGGATGCGGGCGGAACGGCCCGACGTCGGCTACCACAACTTCGACCTCAGCGAGCTGCCCGCCGACGAGCTGGAACGCCTCAACGGCGACATCCTGCGGACGGTCGCCGAGCACATCGAGGCAGGCCGGCTGACCCCCCTGCCGGTCGTCGGCTACTCGCTCGACGAGATCGAGGAGGCCTTCGGCGTTCTGAGCCGGGGTGCCAACCTCGGCAAGGTCGTGCTGGAGTTCCGCGACGAACGGGACCTGCCCGCACGGCCGGTGCACATCGACGCGGGGGAGACCTACCTCGTCACCGGCGGCCTCGGCGCACTCGGACTGGCCTCCGCGCGCAAGCTGGTGCGGGAGGGAGCCCGGCACATCGCGCTCGTCAGCCGCCGCGCCGTCGACGAGGACGAACGGGCCGCGATCGCCGCCGGACTCGGTGAGGGCGTCGACGTCCGCGTACACCGGGGGGACATCGCCGACGCCGCCGACCTCCGGCGGATCACCGACGAACTGACCGCGGGCGACCACCCGCTGGGGGGCGTCCTGCACGCCGCGGGCGTCCTCGCCGACGCCCCGCTCGCCGCCCAGACCTGGGAGAGCATGGACACCGTCCTGCGCGCCAAGGTCCACGGCAGCTGGCTGCTGCACCGCGCGGTCGCCGAGATCCCCACGGTCCGCTTCTTCGTCGGCTACTCCTCGATCTCCTCGGTACTCGGCGCCGCCGGCCAGGCCAACTACGCGGCGGGCAACGCATACCTGGACATCCTCATGCAGTGGCGGGCGGCCGCGGGCCTGCCCGGACTCAGCGTCAACTGGGGCCCGTGGGGCGACATCGGCATGGCCGCCTCGCTCACCGGGCGCCAGATCGACGGCATCGAGGCACGCGGACTGAAGTTCATCAAACCCAACGCGGCACTGAACGCGCTGTTCACCGCGCTCTCCCGGCCGCACGCCCAGACCGTCGTCGGCGAGTTCGGCTGGGATGCCTACATCGACGCCCTGCCCACCCCCAACGCGCTCTTCGACGAGCTGCGTTCGGGCCCCGGCGGCGGACCGGACCGCACCGAGTTCGACATCGACGCGCTGCTGGTCCGGCCGAAGTCCGAGCGCGAGGTCGCGCTCCGCGAACTGCTGCGGGCCCGGATCGCGAACGTACTGCGGTACGAATCGCCCGAGGAGATCGATGTCGACGCACGGCTGGTGGATCTCGGCCTCGACTCGCTCGGCACGGTGGAACTGAAGAACGCCCTGGAGGCAGCGCTCGGGATCCCGCTGCCCGCCTCCACCCTCTTCGACCACCCCGCCGTGCGGCCCCTGGCCGCCTTCATCGACGAGCAGCTCGTGCCGGACCGGACCGAGGAGGAACAGGCCGCAGCGCCGCGGCAGCCGTCCGGCGAGGATGTCCGCGAGCTGACCGACGCCGAGGCGGACGACGAACTCACCGCACTGCGCGGGATGTTCGAGTGACGGGAGGCCCGAACGTGACGAGCTACATCGACCACCTGGAAACCCTGTCGAAGAAGCAGCTCATGGTGATGCTGGCCCGGCAGCACCACGAGCGGAAACAGCCGGTCGCCGTCATCGGCATGGGCTGCCGGCTGCCAGGAGGGCTCGACGACCCCGGGGCCCTGTGGAACGCGCTGCGCGAGGGGCGCGTCCTGCCCACCGAGACGGCAGGCGTACCCACCGACAGCCTCGGCCGGCCGCGCTGGAACCTGGCGGCACCGGACCTGGCACCGCTGGCCGGACGGCTCGGCCAGGGCGCCTATCTGACGGATGTGGACCTCTTCGACGCCGACCGGTTCGGCATCGCGGAGGAGGAGGCCCGCCACATGGACCCCCAGCAGCGCCTGCTCCTGGAGGTCGCCGCCCAGGCCCTCGCGGACGCCAACCTCTCCCGGGAACGCCTGCGGGGCCGCGACGTCGGGGTCTACGCGGTCGCCGGGCCGGTCGAGTACCCCTACGCCTGGCTGCGCGGCGGGGTTCCCGGCACCGGACTGTCGCCGCACATGAGCACGGGCAGCTCGCCCAGCGCCTTCAGCGGCCGGATCGCGTTGTCCCTGGGGCTCAACGGCCCGGCCGTCACCGTCGACACCGCGTCCTCGTCCATGCTGACCGCCGTGCACCTGGCGGTGCGGGCGCTGCGCGACCGCGAGTGCGACATCGCCCTGGTCGGCACCTGCAACCTGCTGCTCTCCCCGTTCAGCACCGGCATCCTCGACCGCGCCGGGATGCTCTCTCCCACCGGCCGCAGCAGGCCCTTCAGCCGGCACGCCGACGGACACGTCCGCGGCGAGGGCTGCGGGGTCGTGGTCCTCAAGCGGTACGCCGACGCCGTGGCCGACGAGGACCGGCCGTACGCGCTGGTGCGCGGCAGCGCCGTCCACGCCCGGGGCGACCGGCCGGGCATCTCGGTGGCCCCGGCGCGCGGCCAGCGGGCGGTGATCGAACGGGCGCTGAAGGACGCGGGCACGGCCCCCGAGGACGTGAGTTACGTCGAGGCACAGGCCAACGGCTCCCGGATCGGCGGCCAGATCGAGGCCGAGGCCCTGGCCGACGCGTACGCACGGCGCACCCCCGACGCGCCGCCGCTGTACATCGGCTCGTGCAAGGCGAACATCGGCTACCTGGAGACCGCCTCCGGCGCCCCCGGACTGATGAAGACGGTGCTGGCGCTCGCCCACGCGGAGATACCGCCGCAGCCGGGCGAGGACGAGGCCGACCCGGACATCCCGTGGGACCGGACGGCGCTGCGGCTCGCGGCGAAACCACTGCCCTGGCCCACGACGGGCAGGCGGCGGGCGGCCGTCAGTGGCTACGGCTTCTGCGGCACCCTCGGACATGTCGTGCTGGAGAGCGTCCCGGAGCGCCCGGAACCGGACACCGGGGCAGCCGAGGACCGGGGCCCCTGGCTGCTCCTGCTCTCGGCCCACCACGCCGAGGCACTGGCCGGCACGGCGGACCGGCTGGTGAGGCATCTGCGGGAGAGCACCGGCTGGTCTCCCGCCGCCGTCTGCCGGACGCTCGCCGAGGGCCGCGACCACGCCGCCGTCCGGTACGCGGCCCTCGTCCACGACCGCTCCGGCCTCCTGGCCGCGCTGGAGCGTGCGGCCTCGGGCGCCCCCGGTGCGGGGTTCGACGCCGACGGCCCGCAGGAGTCCGCCGCCGACCAGGTGCGGCACGGCCGGCGGTATCTGGCCGGGGAGGCCCCCGCCACCGCCGAGCTGTGGCCGGAGGGCACCGCGCGCCCCCGGCTGCTGCATCTACCGGGCCCGGCGCTCGTCGGACGGCGGTACTGGCCCGATCACCACAACTGGCTCTGAACTTTCACGGAACAGGAACCCCGCATGTATTACCCGAACCTCAGAACCGCCGCCGACACGGTGGCGTTCCACGCGACCCACCACCCCCGGCGCACCGCCGTGAGCTGCGAGGGCCGGGAGGTCACGTACGAGCGACTGCACCGGGAGAGCAACCGCTCGGCCCACGCCCTGCGCGCCGCCGGTGCCGGGCGCGGCTCCCGCGTCGCCTACCTGGGCAAGGAGTCCGAGGACTACTACGAGATCTTCTTCGCCTGCGCCAAGACCGGAGCCGTGCTCGTCCCGATCAACTGGCGGCTCAGCCCGGCCGAGGTGGAGCACATCCTGCGCGACTCGGGCGCCGAACTCCTCTTCGTGGAGAGGGAGTACGCCGAGACCGCGGCCCGGATCCGGGCGGAGCTGCCCGCCCGGCCCACCGTCGTCGGGCTCGACGGCGGCTCCGACCGGGGCGCCGGCTTCCGTGAGTGGAAGGAGGGCCACCCGGATCACGGGACGGCCGTCGAGGCAACGCCCGACGACCCGATCGCGCAGATCTACACCAGCGGCACCACGGGCCTGCCGAAGGGCGTCGTCCTCGCCCACCGCAGCTTCTTCGCGATCCGTGATCTGCTCGCGGAGCACGGTCTCGACTGGATCGACTGGCACCCGGGGGACGTCAGCCTGATCAGCATCCCCGGCTTCCACGTGGCGGGCATCTGGTGGGCCATGCAGGCGTTCAACGCCGGAGTGACCAACGTGGCCATGCGCATGTTCACCCCGCACGACGCCGTGCGGCTGATCCGGGAGCTCGGTGTCACCACCACCCTCGCCGTGCCGTCGATGCTCCAGATGATGCTGGCCGAACGCGGCGTGGGGCCTGCGGACTTCGTGTCGCTGCGCCTGGTCACCTACGGCGGATCCCCGATCTCCGAGACGCTGATGCTCCAGTGCATGGAAATCCTCGACTGCCGGCTGGGCCAGCTGTACGGGCTCACGGAGAGCGGCAACACCGCGCTGTGCCTGCCGCCTGCGGACCACCGCGCCGGCAGTCCGCGACTGCGCGCCGCGGGCCGCCCGTACCCCGGGGTCTCGGTGCGGGTGGTCGACGAGAAGGGCAACGTCCTCGAACCCGGTGCCGTCGGGGAGATCTGTCTGCGCACACCCGCGGTGATGCTGGAGTACTGGAACATGAAGGAGGCGACGGAGGAGACCCTCGCCGACGGCTGGCTGCACACCGGGGACGCCGGATACCTCGACGAGGACGGCTACGTCTATGTGTGCGACCGCCTCAAGGACACCGTCATCGTCGCCGGCGAGAACGTCTACCCGGCGGAGGTGGAGAACGCGCTGTGCACCCACCCCGCGGTGGCCGAGGCAGCCGTCATCGGAATACCCGACGAACGCTGGGGCGAGGCGGTGCGGGCCTTCGTCGTGCCGCGCCCGGGAATGTCGGCGACCCCCCGGGAACTGAAACTCCACCTCCAGGGCCGGATCGCCGATTTCAAGTCCCCGAGCGGTTATGAGTTCGTCGAGAAGATTCCGCGGAACCCCAGCGGAAAAATACTCAGAAGGGAACTCCGCAAGGAATTCTGGGCCGAACGCGAACGACAGGTGAACTGATTCGGGACGCCGTTCTCCGGTACGGCTCCGGGACCGGTCGAAACCGGTCCCGGAACCCTTGTGCCGGTGCGCGTGAAATCAGCGGGAGCGGCAGCAGCCGACGTGCTGCCATTCCGCCTTGTGCCAATAGTGCGCGGAATCCCGGTGCGCGCTGGGCGCCGCGGCCCCGACCTTGTTGCGCGGTGTTCCGCGCCCGCCGGCGGCCGCGGCGGCGGGACGGAACGGTTCGAGCAGCTCCGGTATGCCGTACGCGTGGCCGCCGACCATGACCCGGCGCACCGCCGCCGCCGCGTCGATGTCCGCGAGCGGGTCTCCCGCCACGCACAGCAGGTCGGCCAGGTGGCCCGGCGCCACCCTGCCCAGCCGGTCGCCGAGACCGAGGGCCCGTGCGGCGTTCCCGGTGGCCGTCAGCAGTGACTCGCGCGGGGTGAAGCCGTACTTCACCAGGGTCCGGAGGTTCTGGTGGATGCTGATGCCGATGTCGTCCAGAGCCGCGTCCGTGCCGGCCACGACCAGCCCCCCGGCCCGCTGCACACGCAGCAGCATGTCACTGTCCGCGGCGGTCCAGGCCTCGTTGAGCTGGGCCTCCGCGCTGCCCGACGCCGCGACCTCGGCCTTCTGGAGAAGCCGGCCGTACTCCCAGTCGGGGTACAGCACCCGGGTCCGCTCGTCCTCGATGAGCGAGCGGTCCTCGACGAAGAGTTCGGAGGCGAACAGCGTCGTCGTGGAGATCCACATGCCGCTCGCCACCAGCAGGTCCACCGAGTCCTGGAACGTCCGCCCGGAGGCGAAGCTCAGCGTCCGCGAGTAGCCGAGGCGGTTGCCGCCCCCGGTGTGCTCCATGCCGTCCAGGCCGGTACGGGCCGCCGGATAGAGGTAGTGCGAGGTCACGGGGATACCGGCGGCGTGCCCGCGCGCCACGACCTCCCGCTCGTACTCCAGCGGCAGCCGGATGTACGACTTCAGCAGGTCGTAGTGGAGCGCCAGGGCCCGCTGGAGGTCCCGGTCCAGCTGCTCGGCCGAGAGGACCGGCCGCATGACGTGGTGGCGGCCGCGGGTTCCTTCGAACCCTTCACCGGAGCCGAAGTAGCGCGGCCCGACCTTGGTCCCGGCCGCCAGCGCCTCACGCGTCTCGACCATCTGGTACGAGGGGTCTGCGGGCGTACGGCTGGTGGTGACACCGTAGGCGAGCCAGGCCCGGCCCTGCCGGTCGCCCCACTGGGGGCCCCGCCAGTGCCAGTGGTTGTGGGTGTCGATCAGGCCCGGCATGACGGTGAGGTCCGAGGCGTCGACGACCCGGTCGCCCCGCACGCTCCCGCGCCGCACGACCTCCTCGATCCGGCCGCCCCGCAGCACCACATCGGCGCCGTGCCGCAGCGATCGGGACGTACCGTCCCAGACCGCGCCCGCGCGCACCACGGTCCGCCCCGAAGGAGCGGTGCGGCGGGTCCAGGACAGCCGGGTCGGTACGGTGCGCGGGGTGCCGCCGTCGAGGCCCACCGTGCGCAGCCGCCCCAGCGAGAGGTAGAGCAGCGTGCCGCTGCCGGTTCCGACGGAGAAGGAGTCGGCGATCTCCTCGGTGATCCGCACCGGCTCCCCGGTGATCCGGCCGGCCGCGTCCACCGGGACCTTCCACGCCTGGCTCTCGATGCCGACGACGAGATGCGTACCGTCGGGCGTCCACAGCGGGCCGTCGCCGTTGCGGGTGGAGATCGAGCGTCCCGGTGCCACCGGCTGGTAACGCAGTTCGTTCGTGGTCAGGTCGACGGTGAGGATCTGATTCACACCGTTGAGGCTGCGCCGGGAGTACGGGGCGGCAGCGGCGAGCGCCAGGATCCGCCCGTTCGGCGACCACACGGCCGGGCCGGGCTGGTAGAGCGCGGGGGTGACCTGGGTGACCGAGCCGTCGGCCAGGGTCAGCACCCAGTTCGCGCCGCTCTCGTCCTGGTACGCGATGCGGGAGCCGTCCGGTGACCAGCGGGGCGCGAGCTGGGCGTTCGGCAGATCGGTGATCCGCTCCGAGGTGCCCTTCGCGATGTCGTACCGCCACAGGTTCGCGGTGCCCGCCCGGTCGCTGACGTAGACGAGGGACCGGCCGTCGGGCGACCAGTCGGGGGAGGAGTTGTAGTAGCCGTCGGAGACGATCCTGACGGGGCGCTCGGAGCCGGTGAGCAGCCACAGCGCGTTCAGCGCCCGGAAGGCGATCTTCCGGCCGTCGGGGGAGAGGGCCGGGTCGGCGATGCCCAGTACGTCCTGGGGGCCGTCGCCGGTGAGGTCCGGCCCCCGGCGTCCTTCGTGATCGACCCGGCGCACCCCGACCGTGGCGGTGAACGGGATCTCGGTACGCCCGCCCCCGTCGAGGGAGCGCCGGCATATCCGGCCGTCGGCGGTGTAGAGCAGTTCGCCGGGCGACGACCAGACCGGTGCGAGGGGGAAGACGTCCTCGTCCTTCGTCAGGGGCCGGTCCTCCAGCATGAGTTCGGAGCGGGCGCCGGTGACCCTGATGTACGCGAGCCGGCCGTCGGGGCCGAGGGACGGAGCGTACAGCGCGGCGTCGGCGGGGCCGGTCAGCAGCGTCCGGACCTTACCCGTGGCCACGTCGACCGTCTCGATCGAACCCTGCTCCGCCACGTACGCCACCTGCCGGCCGTCGGCGGACCACGTCGGCATCGAGAGGTTGCGGTCCTGCTGGGTGATCGCCCGCCGGGCGCCCGTCGCCGTGTCGAGGATCTCGATGCGGCCGGTGTTGTCCCGGTCCGAGGCGAACGCTATGAAGCGGCCGTCGGGGGAGAACTTGGGTTCCTGGTCGTACCCGTCCCCGGTGGTCAGCCGACGTGCCCCCGACCCGTCGGTGCCGATGCGCCACAGATCGTAGGTTCCGGACCGGAAGGACTGGAAGACCAGGCTCTTCCCGTCCGGCGCCCAGTGCGGCTGCGTCGCGTCCAGCGCGTCGTCGGTGAGCCGGCGTGCCGTGCCGCCGCCGGCCGGCAGCAGCCAGATCGCGTTGAGCGTGTCGATGGCGAGCGTCCGGCCGTCCGGCGACAGTGCGGCGCACAGATTGGCGCTCTCATGGGTGTCCACCCGGACTAGGCCGTCGCTGGCCGTGCGGCCGGCCGTGCTCTCGTCGGCGTGGGCGACGGCGCCCGTGCCGAGCTCGCCCGCGAACCATAACGTTCCCAGCCCGACGGCACCGGAACGATGCAGCAGAGCACGGCGGGACAGAAGACCCGAGCCTTCCTCGGGAAGCTCCTCGGATGCTCCGGATGTCTGTGCGGTCACGGTGATCCCCCTTGCGCGGCGGAAGGCGACGCACCCCCATTCCCGGTGAGCCGCCCCGTCGTTCGGACGTGTGTTCGTTGGGCGCGTTGAAATATATGGCATCGGCCAATGCGGTGGAGGGATTCAGGACAGATCTTTGAGAATGGCAGCCGGATTTCCGTGTTTCGTCCCGAGGACAGGCCATTTCCCTGTCGGGGCGGGGTGCGGTGGCGGTGCCGGGGAATTGCGGAGATCCTGGCAGGGGAACGTGGCTGTCTTCGTACGGGGCCATGTGCGTCGGTGGCCGCGCCGCAACAGGAAGGCATCGGTCATGACAGCGATCCCTGACAGAACACCGGCGGGGCACGGGGGATCCCGCGGCACGAAGCTCGACGGCGCCTCCCAGGTCGCCGGGTCTCTGATGATGCTCAGCGGGCCCCTCAGCATTCTCGTGGGCGCGTCCGGCATCGCGGAGGACAACCTCTTCGCAGTCTCGACCCGGTACGCCTACCGGTTCGACCTCACGACCTGGGGCGTGATCCACCTGGTGATCGGCGTGGCGCTGGTCGTCGCCGGCCTGGCGATCCTGATGAACAGGAGCTGGGGCCGCGGTGCCGGTGTGGCGGTGGCGGGGATCAGCCTGATCACGCAGTTCATGTTCGTTCCGTACTACCCGGCGTGGGCCATCCCCGTCATGGTGATCGACCTCATCATCATCTTCTCGCTGACGAGGTTCCAGGTCGGAGCCGCCGACAGCCGGTGAAACCGGGGGCGTTCGGCGCCCTGCGGAGCCCTCGGGGGCCGGTGTGCGACGGGCGAGCGCGTACCGGACCGCGGCATCTCCTTCTCGCCCCCCTCGCTCTCCGCGCTCGCCACGTCGCCCAGGAGGGCGAGCACGGCAGCGGGGAGCGGATACGGCACCGGGGCGGGCGCAGGGACCGGGGCGGCGGGAGCGGGGGCCGGCGGGAGCGGGGCCGGCCCTGCGCCGTGGGGCTTTCCGGCTCGTCCGGTGCCACCCGCGGTGCGCAGATCTCGCGGGCCCGCGAGGTGTGCCCCGCGCTCATCAGCAGCTCCGCGCAGCTCTCCCGGGCCTCGGTCCCGGTTTCGGCGTCCTCGCACTCGATGGCCCGCTCCGGCCAGGGGTACGCCGCCTCCTGCCGGCCGCCCGTGGCCGGCATCCGGCCGAGCGGCAGCAGCGCCTGCGGACGGTCCCGGTGTCCTGCGAGCGGGCCGGCGGCAGCAGGGTCTTCTCGGCCTCGGACAGCAGGCCCGGACGGAAGAGGCGCTGTCCGGACAGTGCCGCCCTCAACCACATTCGACGGATCGGGTCCGGTGTCGGATGCGGCCCGCGGGGGCGCGGCCGGCCGAGGGGCCTGTGACCTGGCCCTGGGCGGGACTTCGGGCGGCAGGAGGGCTGTGCGAGACTCGACCGTGCGCTGCACCGACCGGGTCGTCAACTCCCCGTCCGCCGGGTTCCGGTCGGTCGGGTGCGCCGGGCCGCAGGCCTGTCACCTCGAAGGGAAGCTCTCCGGATGCGCATCGGGATCGTCGGCACCGACAACAGCCATGTCGACCAGATCGTCCGCCACCTCAACGTCGAGAAGGCCGGCGGCGACGCGCGCGTGGTGGCTCTCAGCGGCGGTCGCGGCCGGCGCAACGACACGCTGGCGGCCACCGGAGGGATCGCGACGGTCGTCGACGAGCCCGCCGGCCTGCTCGGGCTGGTCGACGCCGTCGTCGTCGCGGACCGGGACGGCGCGAACCACCGGGAGCAGGCGATCCCCTTCCTGGCCGAGGGTCTTCCGGTCTTCGTCGACAAGCCCCTCGGCCGCACCGTCGCGGACGCCCGTGCCATGATCGACGCCGCCCGCGCCCACGGCGCGCCGCTGACCTCCTCCTCGGCGCTCCGCTGGATTCCCGACACCGAAGCGCTGGTGGCCGGGTCGGCGCAGGCAGGCACGCCGCACCTGGTCGTGGTGTCCGGGCCGGCCGATCCCGACGGCGACCACGGCGGGATCTTCTTCTACGGCATCCACGCGGTGGACATCGCCCTCAGGCTCGCCCCCGGCGGGATCTCCGGCGTCCGGACGGACATCACCGACACCACGGTCGTCGCGTCGTTCACCGCCGGTGCCACCCGCGTCGTCGTGAACCTCGTCAGGCCGGGCACCACGGATCAGATCCCCTTCCACGCGATGACGTTCACCCGGCAGAGCATGGCCCAGCGGACCCTCACCCCGGGTGCGGACTACTGCGTACCCGGCCTCGAAGCGTTCCTGGAGATGGCGCGCACGGGCACGCCGCCGATCGGCTACGGGGACCTGCTCCGGCCCATCGAGGTGCTGGAGAACGTCGCCGCCGCTCTGGGCGAGGCGTCCGCCGACGCCCGCTGAGCCGAGCGCACCGCGCCGCCGGGCCCCGGGGCGCGGTGCGCCGTGAATTCCCGCGCGGGTTACCGGCAGGCGAAGGGATTCGGTCCGACAGGCGCACTCCGTAAGACAAATGGCCTGGTGGGATCACCATACGCGTGCGTCGGTTCGCCATGAGTGATGCCGGTGTGACCTGGGGCACAAGATCCTTGACAGTCGCCGGACGGGTGCCGAAAGCTCACTCATCATTGGTCTGGACCACAATGAATGGGCGGGGTTCATGTTCGAGCCGTCACGTGCTTCTGCCGTGGGGAACTGATGGGTCGTCAATTATCCGATGTGCGGCTGGCTTTGTGCGAGTCATGGCAGGCGTTCGGTGCCGCCGCGCTGCTGGCCCGGTTCGGCCCCGACGCCCCATGGCCCCACTCCTCCTGGGCCCGCGAGGCGCACGGTGCGCTGACGCCGCGGCTGAGGTCGGTGGTCGCTCTGGCCCGGCCGCGCGGGCGCATTCCCTCGTTCCTCACCGGGGGCGTCACCTCCCGGAAGGTGAATGTCGCGGACGAGCTGGACGGCCTGGCGCGCACCCCGGCCGGGCTCGTCCGCGACGAGCTGGCCCGCGAGTACCCGCAGGCGTTCGCCGATCCACTGATCGCCGCGCTGATCCGGGAGCCGGAAGCACAACTCCGTTATCTGGCCGTCGAGTTGGCGAACTTCTGGCGATCCGCGATCGAGCCGCGCGGGGGCGGTCTCGCCCGCTGTCTGGAGGAGGAGATCCTGTTCCGGTCGCGCACCCTGGCGATGGGCGGGGGAGCGGCACTGCTCCGGGATCTCGGGCTTCCGGCCGAGCGCACGGACGGCGCGGACCGGGTGACCGCGGTGCCGATGCTCTTCGCGGACGGCACCCACTGGTGGTCGGTCGCCGAGGGGCGGACCGTGGTCGCCTTCGCCGCGCGGGGAGCGGGGCTCCTGCACGCCGATCCGGAGCGGGAGAGCGCCGCACAGTCCCCGCGCGAGGACCGGCTGGCGATCCTGCTGGGCCGGGGGCGCGCGTCCGTGGTCCGCGAGCTGGCCGTACCGATCACCACCTCCGCGCTCGCCGACCATCTGGGACTGGCCGCGAGCACGGTCTCGCAGCACCTCTCCGCCCTCGTCTCCGCGGGCGTCGTGCAACGTCACCGGGCCGGCACCCGCGTCCTGTACGAGCTGAACCGTTCGGGTGTGACGCTCACGCAGTGCCTGATGAACCAGTGAAACCGACGGCGCCGGCGTGGACGTGACGGACAGTCAAATTCGTGCCGCAGGGCCCTCTCCGAGGCGATTCGGCGTACACCGAAAGGCTTGTCCGCCCCATTGCGGTCGACAAAGGTCGAGGTGGGGAACTGCTCGGGCCACGTCCGTCGCCCGGCCCGAAGCCCGCCGGACGCGGCGGCCGCGCCGAGGCCGTTCCCCGGCACCCACCGCGGTGATGTGCCCGGACCGGATGCGCTGGGGGAGCGGCCGGTCCGCTCAGCCACCGAGAACTTCGAACCTGGAGTGACTGCATGCCGACGCCCACCCCGTACCTGCACCGAGCCCCCTCGGACCTCCCCTACTTCAGCTCGGACGGCGAGGCGTATCTGACGCAGACGCCCCTGAGGGACATCCGCAAGACGCGACAACTCCGGGTGCTGTCCCAGGAGGACTTCGACTTCTGGCAGACCTACGGGTACGTCATCGTCAGGGAGGCCATTCCCGCCGCAGCGGCGAAGCGCCTGCTGGAATTCACCTGGGACTTCCAGGGGCTCGACCCGGCACGGCCCGAGAGCTGGTACGAGGACCGGCCGTTCCGGAACGATCTGGACCGGGAACTGCACGTCTACGGCTTCGTCGAGGCGTACCACCACCAGCTCATCTGGGACAGCCGGCAGGCCCGGCGCGTCTACGACGCGTTCGTCGACGTGTGGGACTGCGAAGAGCTGTGGGTGACGCTGGACCGGCTCAATCTCAATCCGCCCAACATCAAGAACCGTGACCGCGCGCTCATCGCCCCCACGGACCAGGGCTTCGACATCGAGCTCCACTGGGATGTCGACACCACGCTCGGCGTTCTGCCGCAGAGGGTGCAGGGGATCATCGCGCTCAACGACACCGGGCCCGAGCTGGGCGGCTTCCAGTGCTCGCCCGAGCTGTTCCGCCGGTTCGAGGAGTGGAAGATCGCACAGCCGGCCGACCGCGACCCGATCAGACCGGACGCCGACCGCAGTGAGTTCCCAGTGGTCCGGCCCCAGTTGAAGGCCGGGGACCTGCTCATCTGGAACGGACTGCTCGCGCACGGCGTGGCACGCAACACCTCGGAGAACGGGGTACGCGCGGTGCAGTACCTCTCGATGATGCCCGCGCTCGAATCGCACGAAGACCTCAGGCGGTCCCGGATCGAGTCGTGGCGCCGGCTCGGCACACCGGACTGGAACAGGACGCTGGTCGGCGACGCCACACAGCACGAATCCCTCAGGTACGGCACCGCCGCGCTGAACGGCCTCGGCGAGAGGCTGCTCGGGCTGACGTCCTGGAACGAGCGGGAATCCGAAGCGCCGAAGGGGGAGCCGGTATGCGCAGTATCTGCCTGACCCTTCCCACCAACAGGCCGTGTGCCGCCACGATTTCGGCCGTCGGCCAGGAGGCGGATCACGCGGCCGTTCACTTCGGCGTCGAGGTGCATCTGCTGATCCTGGACTCCTCCGGGGAGGACGCGTTCACCGAGCACGCCGAGGTGGTCGCCAGGGCCCGCCGGGCCCCGAACGTGATCACGCATCACCTCGACGAAACACAACAGCGGGACTTCCTGCGCCGGGCCATCCAGCGCTCCGGTGTCGTCGAGCCGGACCTGATGCTCGACCTCATGCTTCCGGCCGGCGTCTCCTACGGCGCCTGCACCAACCGCGCGTTCCTGATCGCCGCCGCGCTCGGCTGCCGTTCGGTGCACCGCAGGGACTCCGACAGCACATATCAGGTTCTGGACGGCGAGACCATCTTTCCCGTCCACCACGAGCTGACCTCGCTCGGGAAGGCCGCGGCCGACGCGGCGGGCGGTGTGTCCGAGAACGTCCTCGACCCGGCGCACGCGGCCAAACCGGTGGTGATGGTGGGCAGTTCGTTCGTGGGTGAACTGTCGGTGGACATCGGCGAGATATCCCGGCTGGACAACGGCGTCTACCACGATGTCGTCAGTCTGTGGGCCCCTCGCCACTGGTCGGACGAACAGAAGCGGGAACTGGTCGAGGAGTCCTTCAGGGGAGCGGGCACCGACCCGTTCGTCCGCGACCACTCGACCCTGACCCATGTCGACCCCATGCGGGTGGACATGTGCAACATCAGCTTCCTGGACGAGGTGTACGAGCGGGTGCCACTGCCGCCCGCGACCGACACCATCGGCAGTGACTACTTCCTGATGCACCTGGTCCACGACGGCACACTCCCCGGCGTGCTGCACAACCGCAACATCGTGAACCACTACACGGCCGAACGCCGCACCGACGCCGGATTCATGGCCTATCAGCTGCGGTTCACGAAGTTCTTCCTGTCGATGCTCTACTTCAACCTCATCTACGAGCGGATGGCGGCGGCCGGTGCCACGCTGCTCGACGACGATTTCCGCGTACGCCCCGAAACAGTGGCCGAGCTGGCGAGGTGGAGCGCCGGGGCGGACCGCGAGGAGAACCTGCACCGGCTGGACGTCATCGATCGCTCCTACCGTCGACTGGGCGGCAGATACGCCGAGTTCGCCGATGTCCTGGCGTCGCGCGGCGGACAGCTGCTCGAAGAGGCCCGGGCGGACATCGAGAACTTCGCGCTGCTGACCGAGGCCTGGCAGTCCCTGGTGAGGGCGAGCAGAACCACCACCGTCCACCGGCCGGCCACATCCGCCGGCGTTCATCGGCCGAGCCACTAGGCGGGCCTGGATCATCATGCATCTCAATGCCCATACGCGCGCTGCGCTGGAAGCCGCCGACGAGGACCGCATCGTCTTCGATCTAGCGGGAATCGAAGCGCAATACGATGCACTGTTACGGGAGTTGCCCGGCATCTCCGTCCGGTTCGCCATGAAGTCCTGCCCCGTGGACGAGGTTCTTTCCCGGCTCGCGGAGAAGGGGTCGGGATTCGACGCGGCGAGCCCGAACGAGATCGCGCAGGCCCTCAGGACCGGTGTGCCGGTCGACCGGATTCACTACGGCAACACCATCAAGTCCGACGAGAACATCGCCGAAGCACACCGCCTCGGCGTGCGGACCTTCGCGACCGACAGCCTGGAGGACGTGGCTGCGACAGCGGCCCACGCCCCCGGTTCCCGGGTCTTCTGCAGGCTGGCCACCAGCGGCGACGGGGCACTGTGGGGCCTCAGCCGGAAATTCGGCTGCTCCGGGACCGACGCGGTACTCGTCATGGAGGCCGCCCGGTCGGCCGGACTGACACCGGCCGGCCTCTCCGTCCACGTCGGCTCGCAGCAGATGACATCGGAAGCCTGGCAGGACGCCTTCGAGCGCATCGCCGATGTGCTCACGGACCTGAACCGGCGGGACATCTTTCCGGACCACGTCAATCTCGGCGGCGGCCTGCCCGCTCTCGGCTATCTCGACAGCCGGGGAATTCCGCTGGACCCTCCGCTGGACAAGATGTTCGCGGTGATCCGGGAAGGCATCCAGCACCTCGGGGCGGTCTCGGAGACCCCGCTGGACTTCGTCATGGAACCGGGCCGTCATCTGGTCGCCGACCACGGCGTGATCAGAGCACATGTGTCCCGGCTCTCGTCCCGCGGGCAGATCGACGGCGAACGCGAACACTGGCTCTATCTGAGCTGCGGAAAGTTCAACGGGCTCTACGAAATGGACCAGTTGCAGTACCGGCTGCAATTTCCCTCCCACTCCGGAACGGAACACGTACCGGCCGTTGTCGCGGGCCCCACCTGCGACAGCGACGACGCCTACGACCACACGCACAATCGTGTCTCCGTGCCCGGATCCGCCGCTTCGGGAGATCCGGTCTGGATTCTCTCCAGCGGCGCCTACGCCACCGGCTACATGACGCAGGGATTCAACGGCTTCGATCCCCTTCCGTACACCTGTGTCGAGGGCGGATAGATGGGCCACGACATGTGCATACGCCCTGTCTCGGAGCGTGACTGGGACGCCGTCGTGGCGCTGGAGGCCGGTGCGTACACCGACGCCGGTCTCTCGGAAGGCCGGGCGGCACTGGAGTCCCGGGCCAGTGCCTCGCCCGCCACCTGCTTCGTACTGGACCACGGGAACCGGACCGTGGGCTATCTGCTGGCACTGCCCTATCCGATGTTCGAGTATCCGGACCTGAACCGGACGGAGGACATCGTCTTCCACTCGCGCAATCTGCATCTGCACGATCTCGTCATCGCCGAGGAATTCCGTGGCAGGGGCCTGGCGAAGAGCCTGCTGCGGCACTTCACCGGAACGGCGGAGGTGAAGGGGTACGAGGGAATCTCCCTGATCGCCGTCCTGGGCAGCGACACCTTCTGGGCGGCGAACGGATTCAGGGCCCATCGGGAGGTCACACCCCCGGCGGATTACGGCCCGGACGCGGTGTACATGTCCCGGGCCCTGCCGGCCGTCCACAGCAGGAGAACGAACCCCGCCCGTGCGTCCTCGCACCGGGCACCTCTGGAAGATGAAGTGGGCTGATTGCCGATGTCTGGCGTTACCGATCAATTCCGCCGAGCGCAGTTCGCGATCGCGGCGTTGTTCTGTTTTCTCGGATTCCAGTACGCGACCTGGGCATCACGGCTCCCCGCCATCAAGACCCGGCTGGACCTGACGGAAGCGGAACTGGGCCTGCTGCTGATGGCCTGCGGCGCGGGCGCGGCCGCGTCGTTCCCCCTCGTGTCGATACTGATGAAACGCATGGGCTCACGACGCCTCGCGGTCCTGTCGGCCGTGGTTCTGAGCCTGCTCCTGCTCGCGCTGTCGGCAGCACCCAACTACCCGGTCGCCCTCGTCGTCATCTGCTGCGACGGGATCGCCGTCGGCAGCCTGAACGTCGCGATGAACGCTCAGGGCGCCGCGCTCGAAGTCACCTATCGGCGCACCGCCATGGCCAGACTGCACGCGACGTTCAGCGCGGGCTCGCTGTTCGCCGCGCTCCTCGCCTCCGGTGTGAACCTGCTGACCACGGATGTCTCGGTGCACTTCGGTGTGGCCGCGGCCCTGCTGCTCCTGCTGGTCGGACTGACCAGGTCGGGCCTGCTGACCGAGGACCAGCAGGCCCCGGCCGAGACCCCGGCCGAGACCCCGGCCGAGACCCCGGCGAAGAGCCGCCGCAAGCTGAGCATGCCGTCCCGCGTGACGATATGGATGGGCTTCGCGATGGTGTTCGGCACGGTCACCGAGGGCGCCATGAACGACTGGTCCGCGCTCTACATGAAGGACGTGGTCGACGCGGCGCCGGAACTGGCGCCCATGGGCATCGCCGTGGTCTCGGTCATGATGGTGCTGGCCCGGGTCTTCGCCGACGGCTGGCGCAGCCGCTGGGGCGACGGGCGCATCGTCCGCGTCGGCGGAGTGGTGGCCGGTGTCGGGCTGGCACTCGCGCTGTCGGTGGGCGGTGTGGTGCCGACGCTGATCGGGTTCGCCTGCGTCGGCCTGGGCATCGCGGCCGTGACGCCGTGCGTCTACGTGGTGGCGGCGGCGCAGGGCACGGACGCCCTGGCCCTGGTCGCCGCCATGGGAACGACGGGCCTGCTGGCCGGACCCGCGCTGATCGGCTTCATAGCGAGCGCCGGCAGCCTGGTCTGGGGAATGGGCGCCGTCGCCGCCTCGGCGATCCTGGTGTCCCTGTGCGCCACACGGATCCGCTGGCCGAGGCTCGCCGGGTCGCAACCCCGGGTCCTGAGCCCCGAGACCTGAGCCCCGGGACCGTGAGCACGGGCGCTCCGGGACTCCGTGACCCCCGACCGGTTGGGCGAGCTCCCGGCACCAGGCAGGATGGTGCCGTCCAGCCGGTAAGGGGAGACCATGATCGAGAAAATTCTGCCGTTCCGGGTAGCGGTGGCAGAGGCGTTCTCCGACCTGCCCGACGCCGTGCTCCTGCCCGGTGAGGAGGAGCTGACCCACGGGTTCGTGGAGAAGCGGCGCGGGGAGTTCGCCACGGCGCGTCACTGCGCCCGCCTCGCCCTCGGATCGCTGGGCATCGCTCCCGTCCCCATCCTCAAGGGCGCGCGCGGTGCCCCGCTCTGGCCGCAGAACACGGTCGGCAGCCTCACCCACTGCACCGGCTACCGTGCCGCCGTCGTGGCCCACCGGGCGCATGTGCGCTCCGTCGGCATCGACGCCGAGTGCGACGCGCCGCTCCCCGGCGATGTGCACGGCAGCATCGCGCTGGCGACGGAGCAGCGGCGTGAGCGGGAACTGCGCCTGGAGCACCCGGGGACCAACTGGGACCGGCTGCTGTTCAGCGCCAAGGAGGCCGTGTACAAGACATGGTTCCCGCTCACGCAGCGCTGGCTGGGCTTCGAGGAGGCCGATATCGAACTCCATCGGGACGGCAGCTTCACCGCCCGGATCCTGGCCTCCGACCTGGCACCGGCGGCCGGCCGGGGAGCGCCGGAGGTCCCCGCGGTCTTCAACGGCCGCTGGCTGTCCGAGGGCGGCCTGCTGCTGACCGCGATCGTTGTCGAGAACACCTCCGCCCCGTAACCTCTGTCCGCATGAGTGAGGATCACCCGGGCGAAGAGCGCATGCGCGCACGCGAGTTGGGCATCTCCCTGAACGGTGAGCCGGGGAAGTGGAACGCGATCACGGACGTCCCCGGCGTCGAGGTCGGATACGTCACCCTCGTCGACGGCGACGACGTACGCACCGGCGTGACCGCGCTGCTGCCGCGCGGCCGGGAAGGTGTGGGCACCCCCTGCGCGGCCGGTTGGCACTCGTTCAACGGCAACGGTGAGATGACCGGCACCGCGTGGATCGAGGAGACCGGCTCGCTCGCCGTTCCGGTGGTCATCACCAACACGTACGCGGTCGGCCCGGTGCACCGGGGCGTGGTCGAGTGGGTCCGCGCCAACTGCCGGGGCATGGCGCCGGAGTGGCTGCTGCCGGTCGTCACGGAGACCTGGGACGGTCACCTCAACGACATCCACGGCCCGGCCGTGGAGTCCCGCCACGCGGCGGACGCGATCGAGGCGGCGGCGTCCGGCCCGGTCGAGGAGGGATGCGTCGGCGGCGGGACGGGCATGCGCTGCTACGGCTTCAAGGGCGGCTCGGGCACCGCGTCGCGCGTGGTGGAGTACGGCGAGGACCGGTACACCGTCGGAGCCTTCGTCCAGGCCAACTTCGGCGCACTGCGCGAACTGGTGGTGGCCGGCGTGCCGGTGGGGCGCGAGCTCGCCGACCCGGCCGGGGCGGAGGCCCCCGAAGCGACGGCGGACGGGGAGCGCCCGGTTCCGCCCGGCGCGGGCTCGGTGATCGTGGTGGTGGCGACCGACGCCCCGCTGCTGCCGGGTCAGTGCAAGGCGCTGGCCCGCCGGGTGACGCTCGGCCTGGCCCGTACCGGCACCACCGGCAGCCACTTCTCCGGGGACCTGTTCCTGGCCTTCTCCACGGCCAACCCGTCGGCACTGACCAGTACGTTTCCCGAGAACGACGGCAGCGCCCCGTACGAGTCGATGCGCTTCGTGCCCTGGGGCCGGATGGACCCCTTCTACGGCGCGGTGGTCGAGTCGGTGGAGGAGGCGGTGCTCAATGTGCTCACCGGCGCGCAGCCGATGACCGGCCGGGCCGGCCACCATGTCCCGGCGCTCCCGCTGGACCGGGTGACCGGACTCCTGGCGGCGCGCGGAGCGGTCTCGTAGCCCACGAACGGGGGCACTCACAGCCGCTTCGCGGCGGGCTCGTTGGCCGGGTACAGGTTCGTCGGCCATACTGCCCGCCGTGGAGCAGCGCATAGATCCGAACACTCAGCCCGGATACGCCGCAGGGACAGACCCGGCGTTCATCCCCGGTCTCACGGCCCCCGTCACGGCCAGGAAACCGGACACGAGCCTGGAGCAGCCAGACCTGGAGGAGACAGAACCGGAACAGGCGGAGCAGGAAGAGCCGGAGCACGGACAGCCGGAGCCGGAAGCGGCGGAGGAGCGAGCGGCCGGCGACGCCGCTCCCGACAAGGACGCTTCCGACGACGGTGCCGGCGAGGCGGCGGCGGACGACGACAAGGAGGCGGCGGACGGTCCCTCGTTCGAGGTGAGCGACCGGCGCGGCTCGATCAGCGCGGACCGTGAGGGGGTCCGGTTCCGGCTGGACGACCAGGAAGCCGACTTCCGGTGGGACGAGATCGGCGCCGTCGAGGTGAAGCTGCCCCGGTTCGGCCGCCGGTTCACCGTCACTGTCCATATGTCGACCCGGCGGTGGTTCAACGCCGAGGTCGAGGCGCCGGCCAGGAGCAGCCTCAAGGGGTGGGCGGCGGAACTCGACGCGGTGCTGGACGCCTACTTCGAGGAGTCCTGACCTCGGCGGAGCGCTCCGGTGGGCGGGGCCGGCAGTCGCCCCGCCCACCGGCCTCGGCGCCTGCTGTGCGGGCCGCGGAGCGCGTCGAGGATGTGCGGCCAGGCGGCGGCCCCGAGCGCCGCGTCCGCCGCGGCCGAACCTCCGTACCGGAACTGCGCGGAGGCGGGCGCCGGGCCCTCGCCGGGCAGCCGCGGGCGGTGGCCGGCGCCCGGGCCGCCGACGACCCGTACGGGCAGGCCGGCCGCCCTGCGGCGGGTGGCCAGCTCCTCGGCATAGGGCAGTGCGGGCCACATCTCGTCGTCGCCGCCCGCGACCAGGACGAGATCCGCGCCGGACCTCTCCACCGGGATCCTCGCCGCGTCGACGTGCCCGGCGAACGTGCGCCGGCTCTGCTCGTACCAGCCGAGGATCGCGACCGGACCGTCCTCGGGCCGTGCGGGCGTCCAGGAGTCGTCGTACGGGACGAACGGCAGCGGTTCACCGCGCCAGGTCCACGAGGACCGGTAGGGCCGGGCCCGTCCGTCCTTCCCGGGCCCGACGTTCGCCCAGGTGAGCGACGTGGGGGAGAGGGCCACCACGGCGTCGACACCCGGCAGGAGCACGGACAGGTGCAGGGCCGCCTCCGCGCCCTTGGACGTACCGAGGACGCAGATCCGGCGTGCGCCGCCCGCGCGCAGCAGTGCGATCGCGGGCTCGAAGGTCTCCAGCGGGACCTCGCAGATGCCCGGCGGCTGTCCCGGGCCGCCGAACCAGCGGACCGACAGTGCCGCCATGCCCTCCCGGGCCAGAATCCGGCACCGTTCCTCCTCGATCCGCCCGCTGGACCCGGAGAGCACGAGCACCCCGACCTCCGGGTCGCCGGCCGGGCCGTGCGGGGGCCTGGCGAGAAACCCCTCGCGAACGCCCCGGTGCGGGGCTTCGTGAGGGGTTTCGCGAGCAGCCGCGCGAGCGCCTTCACCGGGATCGCCTTCACCGGGATCGCGGAGAACGCGCTCGACGATGTGCACCGGACGGTCAGGCGTCCGTGAGCACGACGGAACGGGTCAGGTGGCGCGGGCTGTCCGGGTCCAGACCGCGGGCGACGGCACGGGCGATCGCCAGCCGCTGCACGCGCACCAGGTCGGCCAGCGGGTCCAGGCCGCTGTCCACCCAGCGGGCGCCGGTCGCCAGCACCTGCTCCGCGAGCCCCTCGGGGGCGGTGCCGAACATCCAGGTCGCGGTGCCCTCGGTGGCGATGCTGATCGGACCGTGGCGGTACTCCATCGCGGGGTACGACTCGGTCCAGGACAGCGACGCCTCCTTCATCTTGAGCGCCGCCTCGTTGGCGAGCCCCGCCGTCCAGCCGCGGCCGAGGAAGGTGAACTGGGTGGACTCCACCAGGCCCTCGGGCAGCGGCTCGGCCAGCGCGGTCTCCGCGTCGCGTACCGCTTCCTCGGTGTGCAGACCGAGGTGGGCACGGAGCAGGGTGAAGGCGGTGGTGGCGAACCGGGTCTGCACGACGGACTGCTCGTCGGCGAATTCGAGCACGACGACATCGTCGGCCGCCGTCATCACCGGGGTGTTCGGGTCGGCGGTGATGGCGACGGTACGGGTGACGCCCCGGAGCCGTTCGAGCAGTTCCAGCACCTCGGTCGTGGTCCCGGAACGGGTGAGGGCCACGACCCGGTCGTAGCCCCGGCCGAACGGGAACTCCGAGGCGGCGAAGGCATCGGACTCGCCCTGACCGGACCCCTCACGGAGCGCGGCGTACGCCTGGGCCATGTAGAACGAGGTGCCGCAGCCGACGACCGCGATGCGCTCGCCGCCGGCGGGCAGCGCGGCCGACCGGGTCTCGGCCAGCTCGGCGGCGCGACGCCAGCACTCCGGCTGACTGGCTGTCTCGATCTCGACAAATGACACTTTTGCACTCCGTACTCGTAGTGGGATGCTCGTTTACGCACGTTATACGCGACCTGCGAGCATTATCAAGCATCTTGCGTGCAGATGGCTTGACTGGGCGGAGCCTTGTGCGACGCTTGCGCGTGTCCGGTGACCGTACCCAAGGGGATGGGTGCCCGAAGCCCGGGCTCGTGAGGAGAGTTGCCTTGTCCAGGGATGCCCGGTGGAACGCGCTGCTGGAACTCGTCGGCAAGAACGGCCGGGTGGACGTCGAGGACGCCGCCACGACGCTGGACGTCTCGGCCGCGACCATCCGCCGCGACCTGGACCAGCTCGCCGAGCAGCAGCTGCTCACCCGTACCCGCGGCGGCGCGGTGGCGCACGGCGTCAGCTACGAACTGGCCCTGCGCTACAAGACCGGCCGCCACGCCCCGGAGAAGCAGGCCATCGGCCGCGCGGTCTCCGAGCTGGTGGCGGTGGGCGAGGTGGTGGGGCTGACCGGCGGTACGACACTGACCGAGGTGGCCCGTTCGCTGGCGGTGCGCTCCGACGTCGTCGGTGACGGCGCGACCGGAATGGGCGGCCAGCCGACCCTGACCGTGGTCACCAACGCCCTCAACATCGCCAACGAGCTGGTGATCCGGCCGCAGATCAAGATCGTGGTGACCGGCGGAGTGGCCAGGCCCCAGTCGTACGAGCTGACGGGCCCGCTGGCCAGCGGGGTGCTGGGCGAGATCACGCTGGACGTCGCCGTGCTGGGCGTCAACGCCATCGACACCGAACGCGGCGCGTACGTCCATCACGAGGGCGAGGCCAGCATCAACCGCCTGCTCGCCCAGCAGGCCCAGCGCGTGGTCGTGGCCGCCGACTCCTCGAAGATCGGCAAGCGGGCCTTCGCCCGGGTCTGCGACCTGGCCCAGGTCGACTTCCTGGTCACCGACAAGGGGATCACCCCCGAGGCGACCGCCCGCTTCACGGAGGCCGGGGTCACGGTCATCGCGGTGTGAGCGCCGGCCGCCCGACGGCGGGGCGCCACCCCGGATGCGGGGCGGCGCCCCGCCGTTTCTTCGTGCCCGCTGCCTCTTTGCTTGCAACGAGACGACTCGATGTCGGTTGATGCTCGATAAGTCCGCGAAATGAACAACTCTTGCCACTTGCGTGCGCTGTCGTGAACTATGTGTGTGTCGCCGTGCAGGAGCATCGGCCGCACCCCCATCCCTGTACGAACCCGCCCGCACCACCAGTACAGCCAGCGAAAGGACCCCCGTGTCAGACCTGCGACTCGGCGTCATCGGGCTCGGCCTGCGCCGTTCCATCGCGACGTCCGCCCACCACCCCGGACAGGGTTCGGCGATCACCGCCGTCTGCGACCTCGACCCCGAGGTGCGGCAGCGCGAGGCCGAGCAGTTCGGTGCCGATGTCGCGGTCGAGGACTACAAGCTGCTCCTCGGCCGGGACGACCTCGACGCGATCATCGTCGCCACACCCGACGACACCCATGAGACCATCGCCATCGACGCGCTGCGGGCCGGCAAGGCCGTCTTCGTCGAGAAGCCGCTCGGGATCACCGTCGAGAGCTGCGACAACATCCTGCGGGCGGCTCACGAGACCGGCACCCGGCTGTACGTCGGGCACAACATGCGCCACATGGGCGTCGTGCGGCTGATGCGTGACATCATCGCGCGCGGCGACATCGGTGAGCCCAAGGCCGTGTGGGTGCGGCACTTCGTCGGATACGGCGGTGACTACTACTTCAAGGACTGGCACGCCGACCGGACCCGCACCACCGGTCTGCTGCTGCAGAAGGCCGCGCACGACATCGACGTACTGCACTGGCTGGCCGGCGGCTACACCCGACGCGTCAACGCGCTCGGCGACCTCCTCGTCTACGGTGACCTGCCGCGCCGCGAGGCGGACACCCCGCGCCCGGCGAACTGGCTGCGGGAATTCGACTGGCCGCCGACGGCCCGCAAGGACCTGCATCACGTCGTGGACGTCGAGGACGTCTCGGTGATGAACATGCAGCTCGACAACGGGGTCGTGGCCGCCTACCAGCAGTGCCACTTCACCCCCGACTACTGGCGGAACTACACCGTCATCGGCACCGAGGGCCGCCTGGAGAACTTCGGTGACGGGCCCGGCGACGAGGTCAAGGTCTGGAACACCGGACCCAGCGGATACCGCGCCGGGGCGGACATCACCTACCGGGTGCCGGAGGCCAACGGTTCCCACGGTGGCGGGGACAGCCGGATCATGGAGGAGTTCTGCCGGTTCGTGCGCGACGGGGGCGTCACCGACACCTCGCCGGTCGCCGCCCGGATGAGCGTCGCGGCCGGTGTGCTCGCGACCCGGTCCCTGCGCGAGGGAGGTGTGCCGTTCGAGGTGCCGGCCCTCGACCCCGAGCTGATCGCCTACTTCGAGGGCGGGCAGGTCCGGTAGCGCACGAATGGTGCGACTGGTTCGCAGCTGCGGAGACCTTCGGGGACGGTGCCTTCCGGTGCCGTCCCCGAAGGTCTCCGTACTACTGTTTTCGGCCATGCTCGGTGGGTAATCGGCTCATTCCGGTTTGGCGGCCGCCCGGTGGGCGTTCGGTGAGATGTGTGACATCGCCGAGTGAATTGGGCGGAATTGCAAGGAAGGTGACGGGTGGGGGTGAGGTGTGTCGGTCTCGCACGGTCACCGTGGGTGCGCCCCCAAAGGGGCTGGGCGTCGAATTCAAGCCAATGGGATCTCGTAGTGGCCGAGTTCGAACGCGTGGCCGGATCCCGGTCGGCATAATCGCGTCCATGTCGATCACGGGTGGAGACGTCGTTGACCTGGGGCTGGGCCTTTACGCATGGCTCCCGCCGAAACGGGGCTGGGGGCTGGCCAACTGCGGTCTGCTCGTCTCGCCCCGCGGCGCGCTCTGGATCGACACCCCGTACGACGCGGTGCTGGCCGGTCAGTTCCTGGCCGAGTCCACGAAGCGGCTGCCGGACGGTGTCCGGGTCGACCGGGTGATCGTCACCCATGCCAACGGGGACCACTTCTGGGGCGCGGGCGTACTCCCGGACGCGGAGATCATCGCGACCCGCGAGGCCCGTGAGCACATCCACTACGAGCCCACGCCCAAGCAGCAGCACGCCCTGGTCACCTCGGGCGATCCGGCCACCCCGCTCGGCGGCTACCTCGCACGCCACTTCGGCCCCTTCGACTGGTCGCAGACCGAGCCGGTGGTGCCGACCACCTACTTCACGGGCGAACTCGAACTGACCCTGGGGAAGTACCCCGTCCGGATCTCCGCGCTGCCGTCCGCGCACACCACCGGCGACCTGATGGTCCATCTGCCCGCCCAGGGCGCCGTGTTCACCGGGGACATCATCTTCTCCTCCACCCCGGAGCAGCCGGGCGACCACCCGGTGCACTGGGCGGGCCCGCTGAGCAACCTGATCTCGGCCTGCGAACGGGTGCTGGACACCGGCGCCGAGACCGTCGTCCCGGGACACGGCCCGATCCTCGACCGGGCCGGGGTGCGCGACCACATCGTGTACCTGGAGTACGTGCGCGAGCGCGCCCACGCCTTCCACGCGGCCGGGATTCCCGCCGTCGAGGCGGCCCGCCGGGTCATCGGCGAGGGCCGTTACCCGGAACTGGGGCTTCCGGAGCGGCTGGTGGTGACCATCGGCAGCGAGTACCGGCAGCTCGACGGCTCCGAACTGCCCGGCGTGCTCCAGGTGATGACCGAGGTCGCCGTGGTCGCTCAGGAATTGGAGCAGCCGGATGAGCCGGCCGGACCCGCGGAGCACTAGACGGAGCCGGCCGGGCCTGCGGAGCGCCTGCCGCCGCTTCGGCCGGAAGACCGATCCGACAACAGAAACGCGGTGACGGCATGGGATGGATAGTCGCGGTGATCGCCGCCGCCGCTGCCTTGGCGGCAGCGGTCCGCGCACAGAACGCGGCGCGCGCCGAACGCATCGCCGCGGCCCGCGCAGAGCTGGCCGAACGGCAGGCGAAGGCCGCCGAGGCCCGTACCGCGGCCCTCACCGAGGAGATCCGCCAGCTGGCCCGCGAGCGGATACCCGCCGCCGCGCTCGCCCTGTCCCACCCCACCGCCAAGGTCCCCGGACTACGGGAGGCCGCCGAGGTCGACGGCGGCTCCGCGCGGCTGCTCACCGAGGCGGTGCAGGCCGCCCGCACGGCCGTCGTCGAGGAGCGGGGCCGGGTCGACGCGGCCGCCCGCGCGGCGATGCGCGGCACCTCCGCCAAGATCCAGTCCCTGCTGAACCAGTCCCAGCAACTGCTGCACGAGCTCCAGCACGAGTACGACGACCCGCGCATCCTGCAACTGGACTTCCGCAACGAACTGGCGCTGCGACGCACCCAGGCCACCGCGGTGCTCTGCGACGCCTGGCCCGGCCTCGCCCGGCAGAACTCACCGCTCGTCGAGATCGTGCTCGGCGCCCAGTCCCGCGTCGCCGGCTACGAACGCGTCAAGGTCGCCAACCACCTGCGCGACGAACGGCTCGCCCTGGTCGCCCGCGCCGCCGAACCCCTCGCCATCGCCCTGGCCGAACTGCTGGCCAACGCCACCGCGTACTCGCACCCCGACACCGATGTCCAGGTCACCCTCCAGCAGAGCGGCGGCCGGGGCGCGTTCCTGGTGGTCGACGACGCGGGCATCGGCATGGACGACGACGCGCTCGACCGGGCGCGGGTCCTGCTCGCGGGCCCGCCCGAGGTCCTGCTGACCGAGCTGGGCGATCCGCCGCAGACCGGCTTCGCCGTCGTCGGCCGGCTGGTGCTGCAGTACGGCTTCAACTGCCACATCGAGGCCTCGCCGTTCGGCGGCATGCGCACGATCCTGCGCGTCCCCGCCCATCTGCTGACCGTGATGGAGGAAGACCGCAGCCTCTCCGCCCTCGCCCCGAAGCCGGTGCAGACCCACGCCGCGCCCACCGTTCCCGCCCCGACCGAGCAGGAGACCGCCCCCGTGCCGCAACCCGCCGGCGGTCAGGCACCCGCGCTGCCCAGCCGGCGCCGACGCGCACCACGGCCGGCCCCGGCCCGCGCCGCCTCCGCCGGTGCCGCCCCGGACCGCGAACAGGTGCCCCGTACACCCGAGCAGGCCGGGGCTTCCTGGGCGGCGCTCCAGCAGGGCACCCTCAACGGCAGGAGCCTCGCCGGACCGCCACCCGCACCGGCACCGGACGACCACGACCACCCGGACGACCGGGACGACCAAGGAGACGACCAGACGTGAGCGCCCCCACTTCCACCACCGGTGACCTCGCATGGGTGCTGACCCCGCTGCTGGAACTGCCCGGAGTCCAGCACGCCGTGGTCGCCACCGGCGACGGCCTCGTCGAGGGCGCCTCGCCCGGCCTGGACCGGGCCTCCGGCGAACGGGTCGCCGCCATGACCGCCACACTGCACGCCGCGGCACGCGCGTTCACCACGGCCTTCACCGACGTCGAGGCGCCCCGCCTGGCCCAGACGGTCGTCGAGTCCGACCAGGGCTTCGCCATCGTCGTACCGGCCGGGAACAACACCACGCTCGCCCTGTTCGCGGAACCCGGGGCCAAGCTCGGGGACATCGCGTACCAGATGCAGGTGCAGGTCACCGCCCTGACCCGGGCGATGAACGCCCCCGCCCGTCAGCCGGACACCGCCGCCCGGCCATGACCTCCGGCCCGGGGCGCCGTCTGATACCCGCCTATCTGGTCACCGGCGGCCGGACCCGGCCCGCCGGTCCCGCGCTCGACCGGCTCGACATCCTCGTGCGCGCCGACACCGAACTGCCCCCGGACACCGGCTCGGAGCAGCGCAGACTCTGCGAGCTGCTCGAACCGGGGGCGCTCACCGTCGTCGAATGCGCGGCCCACCTGGACCTGCCGGTCAGCGCCACCGTCTTCCTGGCCACGGACCTCGCGGCCGCCGGACATCTGCACACCCGACCGCCCGTCCCCAGCGCCGGGGAGATCGACCGGTCGCTCGTCGAGAGGCTGCTCGTTGGACTCCGCTCCCTCCACTGACCGCACCGGGATCGGCTATCTGCCGCCCGCCGCCCGGACCCTGATGAAGATCGTCGTCACGGGTCCTTTCGGCGTCGGCAAGACCACCCTGATCCGTACGCTGTCGGAGATCGCCACGCTCCACACCGAAGAGGCGATGACCCAGTCCAGCACCCGGCTCGACGACACCGCCGGACTGCCGGACAAGACCACGACCACGGTCGCCGTCGACTTCGGCCGGCTCACCGTCCTGGACGACCTGGTGCTCTACATGTTCGGCACCCCCGGCCAGCAGCGGTTCCTGCCGCTCTGGGAGGACATCGCGCGCGGTGCGCTCGGCGCACTCGTACTGGTCGACACCCGCAGGCTCGCCGACTCCTTCGCGGTCATGGACATGGTCGAGGAGCAGGGTCTGCCGTACGCGGTCGCGGTCAACCGTTTCCCCGACGCCCCCGCCCACACCGACGAGGTCCTGCGCAAACACCTCGACCTCGCCCCCGAGACCCCGCTGGTGCAGTGCGACGCCCGCGAACGCCGCGGCAGCATCGACGCGCTGATCGCGCTGGCCGAGCACGTACTCACCCGGATGCCCAGGCCCGAGGACCCGTCATGACACCGTTCGTACAGCCACCGGAACCCCTCGCCCTGTACGGCCCGGAATTCGCCGCCGACCCGCGCGACCACTACCGGCGGCTGCGCGAACACGGGCCCCTCGCGCCCGTCCGGCTCGCCCCCGGCATCGACGCCCTCCTGGTCACCGACTACCAGGCCGCCGTCGACCTGCTCCGCGACACCCACACCTTCACCAAGGATCCGCGTGCCTGGCAGGCCACCGTCCCCGACGACTCGCCGGTCCTGCCCATGCTCGGCTACCGGCCCACCGCGCTCTTCAGCGACGGCGACGTGCACGCCCGATACCGCGACGCCATCAACGACAGCCTCGCCCTGATCGAACCGCACGTCCTGCGAGCCGAGGTCACCCGGGTCGCGGGGCGCCTGATCGGCGAATTCGCCGCCACCGGCAACGCCGATCTCATCGCCCAGTACGCCCGACGGCTTCCGCTGCACGTCTTCGTCACCTGGTTCGGCGTGGAGCCGGGCGACGGCGAGCGCATCGTCAACGGCATCGCCGGAATGTTCAACTCCGCCGACAACGCCGCCACCGCGTACGCCGACCTCGTCGAGGTCGTCACCGAACTGGTCGCCGCCCGGCGCGCCCGGCCGCGCCGCGACCTCACCTCGTACCTCCTCGGCCACCCGGCCAATCTCGACAACGACGAGACTGTGCGTCAGATCACCCTGATCATGAGCGCGGGCCACGATCCGACGACCAATCTGATCGGCAACGCGCTGCTGCACATGCTCACCGACGCCCGCTACGCCGGTTCGCTGCACGGCGGCGCGATGACGGCCCACGAGGCGATCGACGAGGTCCTCTGGCAGGACCCGCCGCTGGCCAATCTCTCGGCCCACTACCCGCGGCACGACACGGAGTTCCACGGCGTGCGGCTGCGCGCGGGACAACTCCTCCTGGTCTCCTACGCCGCGGCCAACACCCGCCAGGCGCCCGGCCCTTCGGACTCCGCGGTCCGCTCCGGGGCCAGCGCCCACCTCGCCTGGTCCGCGGGCCCGCACCGCTGCCCGGCGAAGCAGCCGGCGCTGCTCATCGCCATGACCGCGATCGAGCAGCTCACCAGCCAGCTGTGCGATGCGGAACTGGCCGTTCCGGTCAGCGGGCTGAAGTGGCGTCCGGGCCCCTTCCACCGCGCGCTGGTCCGGCTTCCGGTACGGTTCACCCCCGTCGACATGAGTGCGGAAGCCCACCGGCACAGGACCGCCGGGGAAGCGGCGGACGGGCCGCGGGCGGTGTCGATCGGCCCTTGAACCGTGTCGGTGGTACGCCGAACGGGTGAGTGGCGAGAGAATTGCCCGATGAACAGCGAGCGCAGCCGGCGCAACGCCGACCGAAGCACAGACGGGGTGGTCCGGTGAGCAGGTACGACAGGTACGACGTCACGGACGAGCAGTGGGAGGGGCTTGCCCAGGTCGTACCTCTGCGCAGCCGCAACGAGTGGCCGTCCAGGGTGGATCACCGCACGGTTTCCGACGAGACCGAAGCGGCCGAGCAACGGCGACTGGTCGTGTTGCGGGTCCAGGTCTTCGCGGACGCACGGGAGGTGGCCGAATACCTGGTCGCGCAGATCCCGGTGCTGCTCGATCTGACCAGTGCCGAGACGGATGTGGCCAAACGCATCCTGGACTTCACCAGCGGGGTGGTCTTCGGCCTCGGCAGCGGAATGCACCGGGTCGACCGGAATGTCTTCCTGCTGTCCCCGGTCGGCATGGAGGTCGAGGGAGTCACGGCGGCGGGCCTTCCGGGTTCGTAGGGGGCCGCAGGGGCGGGCGGTGGCCGGGGGCGTGCGAGACGGTCGACGTACCCCGATCGTAGGAAGGTCGTTCAGGAGGAACGGTTCGCCTGTAGGTGGCGCGCATACCGTCCGCCCATGACTGCACTCCGTCCCGAGACCTTCCCGACGCCGTCCGCCCTCTCGACCGCGCCCGACAGCACGTCCCTTGCCGCACGCAGGCCGGTCCGCTCCGCCGGGCCCGTCGTCACCGAACTGCGACTGTCCGCCTTCGCCTCGCACCGGGGCGCCGCCTTTCCCGTCGGCCCGGTCACGCTCTTCGGCGGGCCGGGCGGCAGCGGGAAATCGAGCGCGTTACGGGCGTACGAGGCGCTGGCGCGGCTGGGCGGCGGAGACCCGCTGGACGAGGTGTTCCCGGATCCGGCGGCCTGCGTGCCGGAGGGGGCCGCGGCCGATGCACAGGGCCGCCGCGGCTTCCGGATCGGCTGTACGGCGGACGGCCCGGCCGGGCCGGTACGGCTCGACGTCGCCGTCCAGGCGGAGCCCACCCTCCGCATCGTCGGCGAACGGCTCACCGGCGGCGGCGAGACCCTGCTCACCACCGCGTTGCGCGACCCGGGGCGCGCCACGGTCCAGGCGGCCTGGCACACCGCGGGCGCGGTCCCGGTGACACGGGCACCGCTGCCGGACGACCGGCTCGGCACGGCCCTGCTGCCGCTGCGGGTCGCGGGCCGGACCGAGGGGCAGTTACGGGTCCTGGCCGCCGCCGAACAGATGGTGGTGGCCCTGCGGTCGGTCTTCGCGTGCGAACCGCGGCCGCAGCTGATGCGCGCCCCCGTGCCGGCCGGTGACGACCGGCTGCGGCGCGGCTGCGACAACCTCGCGGCGGTGCTGGAGCGTACGCACACGCAGTGCGTCCAGCGCCATGCCCGGCTGGTCGCCGCGGCGCACGCCGGGTGCGCGGGGACAGTGACCGCGCTGGGCGTCGAACGGCTCGGGGACGGATCGCTGCGGGCGATGCTCGGCCGTGGCGGGGGACGGGCCACCCCGGTCGACCGGCTCGGGGACGGCGAGCTGCGGTATCTCGCCCTCGCCCTGGTGCTGCTCACCGGTCAGGGGCTGCTGGCGATGGACGCGGCGGGGGAGGTACCTTCGGCCATGCAGACCCTCACCGTGCTGGCCGACGGACTCGACCGGGACCTGGACGGCCGGCAGTTGCGCGAACTGCTCGCCCTGGCCGTGTCGGTCGGGGCGGCCGGGCACCTCAGGCTGATCGGCACGGTCACGGAGCCCAGCGCTGAACGGGCCCGGGAGACGCCCGGGGTGACGGTGGTAGACCTGGGACCGTGACAGAACTCGATGTACAGACCTTGCAGCGACGGCTGGCCGCGTTCGCGGCCGCACGTGATTGGGAGCAGTACCACACCCCGAAGAACCTGGCGGCGGCGCTGAGCGTCGAGGCGTCCGAACTGGTCGAGATCTTCCAGTGGTTGACGCCGGAGCAGTCGGCGCGCGTGATGGAGCGGCCCGAGACGGCGCACAGGGTGGCGGACGAGGTCGCGGATGTCCTCGCGTACCTGCTCCAGTTCTGCGAGGTGTTGGGCATCGACGCGCTCTCCGCGCTGTCGGAGAAGATCGACCGGAACGAGTCCCGATTCCCCGTGCCGGAGCGCCAGGAGTCCACAGAAACGGGTGACCGTCACTCTTCGGAGTGATCAACTTGCCCACAATCGATTTAGTGTCCACAGATTTCCGAATTCCCCTGGCTTTTCGGTACCGGTGACCTCACTGTGGGTAATGGATGAGGTGAGCGGCTTTTCGTACGGACGGGGGAACGCATGGAAGCGGAACGGCTTGTGGGAGTCAGCCGGCGTGCTCTGGCGCAGAGCAGGGGTACGCCGGACATCATCGCGGAGGCCTGGCAGGCCCAGGCGCTGGCCCAGGCGATCGGCAGCCGCCTGGCGGCCGACGGGCCCAAGGAGTTACGGGGGGAGGCGCGCGGGCTGAGCGAGATCGGCGGGCGGAGCAGCGGTTCGCTGGACCATCCCGCGGCGCGGGCGGGGGTGGCACGGGCCGCGCAGCTCTCCGGGCTCGCCGAACCCCGGGCGACGCTGACAGGGCTGGGCACACTGCTCGGGGAGGTGGGGATGGCGCTGGTCGGGGTCGCCTGCGAGACCGATGAGCAGGGGCTCTACTGGCAGTGCATGGAGGCGATCGACGCGGCCGACGAGTCGATGGACCGGGTGCACGGAATGCTCCGCCGCCTCGACGAGTACGAGAGGGAGCGGCAGCAGGATCTGGAGCGAGGCCGGGAGCGGGACGGCCCGTACGGCGTGCACGGCTCGTACGGCGCGGTCGGCAGGGGCAGCGGAGTCGGCGGGGTCGGCGAGCAGCCGGGTACGACCGCGGCGGCTCGGGGACGCGCAAGGCTTCGGGAGTGACCGGGCGGCCTCAGGGACGGTGCCGGGACGGGAAGAGGACGGGTGACTGTACAGGAGTCCGGCGGCGACGGCGCGGGGGAGCAGGGAGGAGCGGAACGACCGGTGTCCGGAGGTGCAGGATGGATGCATGGATCTTCGAATCTTCACCGAGCCCCAGCAAGGGGCCGACTACGACACCCTGCTCACCGTCGCCAAGGCGACCGAGGACCTCGGCTTCGATGCCTTCTACCGCTCCGACCACTACCTCCGCATGGGGCCGGGGGACGGGCTGCCCGGCCCGACCGACGCCTGGATCACCCTGGCCGGGCTGGCGCGTGAGACCAAGCGGATCCGGCTCGGCACGCTGATGACCGCGGGGACCTTCCGGCTCCCCGGAGTGCTCGCCATCCAGGTCGCGCAGGTCGACCGGATGTCCGGCGGGCGCGTCGAGCTGGGCCTCGGCGCGGGCTGGTTCGAGGAGGAGCACAAGGCCTACGGCATTCCGTTCCCCAAGGAGAAGTTCGGCAGGCTGGAGGAGCAGCTGGAGATCATCACCGGGCTCTGGGCGACGGAGGTCGGCAAGACGTTCGACTTCGACGGCGCCTACTACCAGCTCACCGATTCGCCCGCGCTGCCCAAGCCGGCGCAGGCCAGGGTGCCGGTGCTGATCGGTGGCCACGGTGCGACGCGCACACCGCGACTGGCCGCCCGCTATGCGGACGAGTTCAACATCCCCTTCGCGTCGCTGGAGGACAGCGAGAAGCAGTTCGGCCGGGTCAGGGACGCGGCAACGGCGGCCGGCCGCGAACCGGACGACCTGGTGTACTCCAACGCCCTGGTGGTCTGCGTCGGCAAGAACGACGCCGAGGTGGCACGCCGCGCCTCCGTCATCGGGCGTGAGGTGGCGGAGCTGAAGGCGAACGGGCTCGCGGGCTCGCCCGCCGAGGTGGTCGACAAGATCGGCCAGTACGGTGCGATCGGCTCGTCCCGGATCTACCTCCAGGTGCTGGACCTCGACGACCTGGAGCACCTGGAGCTGATCTCCGCGCAGGTCCAGTCCCAGCTCGGCTGAGGCACCGGAACCGAGGACGGCGCGAGGACCAGGACACCGCGAGGACCAGGACACACGGACAGAGGGAGTCATCTGTGCACCCCGCCCGCCCGGCCGACGGCCCACCCTTCCGACGCCCGCCGGCCGGTACATCCGTCGGCACGCGCGTCGGCACGCGCGTCGGCACGTCCGTCGGCACGTCCGGCGGCACGTCCGGCCGTACGCTCGGGAGTGCTCTCGCGGCGGGGCCGGTCCTGCTGGACGGGGGTCTGTCCAACCAACTGGAGGCGCAGGGCTGCGACCTGTCCGACGCCCTGTGGTCGGCCCGGCTGCTGGCCGACGGGCCCGAACAGATCGAGGCCGCCCACACCGCCTATGTGCACGCCGGCGCACAGGTGCTCACCACCTCCAGCTACCAGGCGACCTTCGAGGGGTTCGCGCGGCGGGGGATCGGGCGGGCGGAGGCGGCCGGGCTGTTCGCCCGCAGTGTCCGGCTGGCGCGGCGGGCCGCCGGTGCGGTGGAGCGGGACGTCCGGGTCGCGGCCTCGGTCGGCCCGTACGGGGCGATGCTGGCGGACGGCAGCGAGTACCGGGGCCGGTACGGGCTCACCCGCCGGGAGCTGGAGCGCTTCCACCGGCCCCGGATCGAGGCGCTGGCCGCCGCCGGGCCCGATGTGCTGGCGCTGGAGACGGTGCCGGACATCGACGAGGCCGAGGCGTTGCTGCGGGCGGTCGAGGGGTGCGGACTGCCGGTCTGGCTCTCGTACAGCGTGGCGGGCGGCCGTACCCGGGCGGGCCAGCCGCTGGAGACGGCCTTCGGGCTGGTCCGGGGGCGCGACGACGTGGTGGCCGTGGGGGTGAACTGCTGCGACCCGGCGGATGCGGGCCGTGCGGTGCGGGTGGCCGCCGAGGCGGCCGGGAAGCCGGTCGTCGTCTACCCGAACAGCGGTGAACGGTGGGACGCGGGGGGCCGGGGATGGGCCGGTGCCCCCACGTTCCGACCGGGCAGGGCAAGGGCCTGGCAGGACGACGGGGCCCGGCTGATCGGCGGCTGCTGCCGGGTCGGTCCGGACATGATCGCGGAACTGGCCGGGCTGCTCGGCACAACGGCGGCCGACGGGGCGGCCTAGCCAGGGGCTCTCGTTTGGATCATGCCGGGCTCGCGTGCCCGGGTGCTTGCCGGGGCGATGGTCCGGACACGCGAAAATGCCTGGTGGGGGGCGAGTGGAGCGGACCATACTCGGACGCGTGTTCCTGACAATCAGCACGACCGGCGATCCGGAACGTCCGGCGACCGACCTCGGCTTTCTGCTGCACAAGCACCCCGAGAAGGCGCAGACGTTCTCCACCTCACACGGCACCGCGCATGTCTTCTACCCCGAGGCATCCGCCGAGCGCTGCACCGCGGCGCTCCTGCTGGAGGTGGACCCCGTGGCGTTGGTGCGCCGCGGCAAGGGCAAGGGCAGGGGAGGCGCTCCCGACGCGGCGCTCGCCCAGTACGTCAACGACCGCCCCTACGCGGCCTCCTCGCTGCTGTCCGTCGCCATGAGCGCGGTCTTCAAGTCCGCGCTGAACGGTGTGTGCCGCGCACTGCCCGAACGTGCACAGGCGCCGATGCCGCTGCGGATCGAGGTGCCCGCACTCCCGGCCCGCGGTGGTGCGGAGCTGGTGCGCAAGCTCTTCGGGCCGCTCGGCTGGACGAGCGTGGACGCCGTGGCCGTACCGCTGGACGAGCGGTTCCCGGAGTGGGGGGACTCCCGGTACGTACGGCTGGTGCTCGAAGGCGAGCTGCGGCTGGCGGACGCGCTGCGCCAGCTGTACGTGCTGCTGCCGGTGCTGGACGACGCCAAGCACTACTGGGTCGCACCGGACGAGGTGGACAAGCTGCTGCGCGCGGGCGAGGGCTGGCTCGCCACCCACCCCGAGCAGAAGCTGATCACCAGCCGCTATCTGTCCCGACGCTGGGGGCTGACCCGCCAGGCGATGCAGCAGCTCGAACTGGTGCGGCTCGCAGAGTCGGACGACCTCGACGTCGAGAGCATCGACAACGCGGTCGACGAGACGACCGACACCGAGGAGAGGCCGGTCCCGCTCGCCGAGCAGCGCCGCGCCGCCATCCTCGAAGCGCTGCGGGCCGCCGGCGCGAGCCGGGTCCTCGACCTGGGCTGCGGCCAGGGCCAGTTGGTGCAGGCACTCCTCAAGGACGTGGCCTTCACCGAGATCGTCGGCGTCGACGTCTCCATGCGTGCCCTCACCATCGCGTCGCGACGGCTGAAGCTGGACCGGATGGGAGAGCGGCAGGCAGCCCGCGTCACGCTCCGGCAGGGCTCGCTCACCTACACCGACAAGCGGCTCAAGGGATACGACGCGGCCGTCCTCAGCGAGGTGATCGAACACCTCGACCTGCCGCGACTGCCCGCGCTGGAGTACGCCGTGTTCGGCTCGGCCCGTCCGCGGACCGTGCTCGTGACCACGCCGAACGTCGAGTACAACGTCCGCTGGGAGACCCTGCCCGCCGGACACGTGCGCCACGGCGACCACCGGTTCGAATGGACCAGGGACGAATTCCGCGGCTGGGCCCGGGACGTGGCGCAACGGCACGGATACGCCGTCGACTTCGTCCCCGTGGGGACGGACGACCCCGAGGTGGGGCCGCCCACGCAGCTGGCCGTGTTCACCATGACCGCAGCCGGCGAGACCGCGAAGCAGAGCGGGAACCGGACCGAGAAGGAGGCGAATGCCGCATGACCAGTACCGCACGCACGCTGCCGGTGACCGACCTCTCCCTCGTGGTCCTCATCGGGGCCAGCGGCTCCGGCAAGTCCACCTTCGCCCGCAGGCACTTCAAGCCCACCGAGATCGTCTCCTCGGACTTCTGCCGCGGCCTGGTCGCCGACGACGAGAACGACCAGAGCGCCAGCCGGGACGCCTTCGACGTACTGCACTACATCGTCGGCAAGCGGCTGGCGGCCGGGCGGCTGACCGTCGTGGACGCCACCAGCGTCCAGTCCGAGAGCCGTAAGCAGCTCGTCCAGCTGGCCAGGAGCCACGACGTGCTGCCCATCGCGATCGTCCTCGACCTGCCCGAGGAGGTCTGCGCAGCACGCAACGCGGCCCGCCCCGACCGCGCCGACATGCCGCGCCACGTCATCCAGCGCCACCGTCGCGAACTGCGCCGTTCACTGCGCGGCCTGGAGCGCGAGGGCTTCCGCAAGGTGCACATCCTGCGCACCGAGGAAGAGGCGGACCACGCCGAAGTGGTGCTGGAGCGCCGCTACAACGACCTGCGCCACCTCACCGGCCCCTTCGACATCATCGGCGACATCCACGGTTGCAGCTCCGAGCTGGAGTCCCTGCTCGGCAAGCTCGGCTACGTCGACGGCACGCACCCCGAAGGGCGTACGGCGGTCTTCGTCGGCGACCTCGTCGACCGCGGCCCCGACAGCCCCGGAGTGCTGCGCCGTGTCATGGCCATGGTGGCGGCGGGCGACGCCCTGTGCGTACCGGGCAACCACGAGAACAAACTGGGCCGTTACCTCAAGGGCCGCAACGTCCAGCACACCCACGGACTCGCCGAGACCATCGAGCAGCTCGACCGGGAGGACGAGAAGGACCCGGCCTTCCGCGAGCAGGTGCGGGAGTTCATCGACGGGCTCGTCAGCCACTACGTGCTCGACGACGGCAAGCTCGTCGTCTGCCACGCCGGGCTGCCCGAGAAGTACCACGGCCGCACCTCCGGACGGGTCCGCTCGCACGCCCTGTACGGGGACACCACCGGCGAGACCGACGAGTTCGGCCTGCCCGTGCGCTACCCCTGGGCGGAGGAGTACCGGGGCAGCGCCACCGTGGTCTACGGCCACACCCCGGTGCCCAACACCTCCTGGATCAACAACACCATCTGCCTGGACACCGGAGCGGTCTTCGGCGGGAAGATGACCGCGCTGCGCTGGCCGGAGCGCGAGCTCGTCGACGTACCGGCCGAGCAGGTCTGGTACGAGCCGGCCAAGCCGCTGGCCGCGGAGGCGCCCGGCGGCCGGGAAGGACGGCCGCTCGACCTCGCCGATGTGCAGGGCCGGCGGACCGTGGAGACCCGGCAGATGGGCCGCATCGCGGTCCGTGAGGAGAACGCCGCCGCCGCGCTCGAAGTCATGAGCCGGTTCGCCGTCGACCCGCAGCTGCTCGGATACCTCCCGCCGACCATGGCGCCCACCGCCACCTCGCGTGAGGACGGCTATCTGGAGCACCCGGCCGAGGCCTTCGCGCAGTACCGGGCCGACGGTGTCGCCGAGGTCGTGTGCGAGGAGAAGCACATGGGATCGCGTGCGGTGGTGCTGGTCTGCCGGGACGCGGACGCCGCCCGTGAGCGGTTCGGCGTGGGCGGCACCCCCGGTGCCGCGGGTGGTCCGACCGGGGCGCTGTACACCCGCACCGGACGGCCGTTCCTCGACGACGCCGCGCTCACCGAGGTGATCCTCGCCAGGCTGCGCACCGCCGTCACCGCCGCCGGACTCTGGGAGGAATGGGGCACCGACTGGGTGCTGCTCGATGCCGAACTGATGCCCTGGTCCCTCAAGGCGGCCGGGCTGCTGCGCTCGCAGTACGCGGCGGTCGGTGCCGCGTCCGGAGCTGTCCTCCCGGAGGCCAACGCGGCCCTCGCGGCGGCGGCTGCCCGCGGTGTGGACGTCGGTCCGCTCGCGGAGCGCCAGCGTGGCCGGGCCGAGGACGCCACCGCGTTCACCGAGGCCTACCGCCGGTACTGCTGGAGCACCCAGGGCCTGGACGGGGTGCGGCTCGCGCCGTTCCAGATCCTCGCCGTGCAGGGCCGCTCGCTGGCCTCCGTACCGCACGACGAGCAGCTGGCCTGGCTCGACCGACTGGTCGAGCACGACCCGACGGGGCTCCTCCAGGTCACCCGCCGGCTCGTTGTCGACACGGGGGACGAGGCATCGGTGCGCGCCGGGGTCGACTGGTGGCTGGAGATGACCGGCCGCGGCGGCGAAGGCATGGTCGTCAAGCCGCTCGCCGCGCTCGTGCGGGACGGCAAGGGCCGGCTGGTCCAGCCGGGCATCAAGGTGCGCGGCCGGGAATACCTCCGGATCATCTACGGCCCGGAGTACACCCGCCCGGAGAATCTGGAGCGGCTTCGCGACAGGTTCCTCGGCCACAAGCGCTCGCTGGCGCTGAGGGAGTACGCGCTGGGGCTCGAAGCGCTGGACCGGCTGGCCGACGGGGAGCCGCTGTGGCGGGTCCACGAGGCGGTGTTCGCGGTGCTGGCCCTGGAGTCGGAGCCGGTCGACCCGCGCCTCTGAGGCGTGACGCGGCAGGCGGTGGAGCGTCGCCGGTGGGTTCCGCGGAGGCGCCGGTGGGTTTTCCGGAGTGATCCGGTGTGATCCGGAGTGATCAACGGAAAACCCACTGGCGATTCGAAGGGTTCACCGGCCCGCGCACGGTGAGGATGGAGGCATGGGATTCCATGTCGACTCCGAGGCCGGGCGGCTGCGCCGCGTCATCCTGCACCGCCCCGATCTGGAACTGAAGCGGCTCACCCCCAGTAACAAGGACGCGCTCCTCTTCGACGACGTGCTCTGGGTGCGCCGCGCCCGCCAGGAGCACGACGGCTTCGCGGACGTGCTGCGCGACCGGGGTGTGGAGGTGCACCTCTTCGGCGATCTGCTCCGTGAGTCGCTGGACATCCCGGTGGCCAGACGGCTCGTCCTGGACCGGGTCTTCGAGGAGAAGGAGTACGGACCGCTCGCCACCGAGCATCTGCGGGCAGCCTTCGAGGAGCTGCCCAGCGCGGAGCTGGCCGACGCGCTCGTCGGCGGCATGACCAAGCGGGAGTTCCTGGCCGGGCACAGCGAGCCGACCTCCGTCCGCTTCCACGTCATGGACCTGGACGACTTCCTGCTCGACCCGCTGCCGAACCACCTCTTCACCCGGGACACCTCGGCCTGGATATACGACGGGGTGTCCATCAACGCGATGCGCTGGCCGGCCCGGCAGCGCGAGACCGTGCACTTCGAGGCGATCTACCGCCACCACCCGCTCTTCACCGGCCCCGAGGCGGGCGCCTTCCACCACTGGTCCCAGGGGCAGGACGACTACCCGTCCACCATCGAGGGCGGCGACGTCCTGGTCATCGGCCACGGCGCCGTCCTCATCGGGATGAGCGAGCGCACCACCCCGCAGGCGGTGGAGATGCTGGCCCGCGGCCTGTTCGACGCCGGCTCGGCCCACACGATCGTGGCGCTCGACATGCCCAAGCGCCGGGCCTTCATGCACCTCGACACGGTGATGACGATGGTCGACGGCGACACCTTCACCAAGTACGCCGGGCTGGGCATGCTCCGCTCGTACACCATCGAGCCCGGCGCGGGGCCCAGGGACCTGAAGGTCACCGACCATCCGCCCGAGCACATGCACCAGGCGATCGCGCACGCTCTGGGGCTGGACTCGATCCGGGTCCTCACCGCCACCCAGGACGTGCACGCCGCCGAGCGCGAGCAGTGGGACGACGGCTGCAATGTGCTGGCCGTCGAGCCGGGCGTCGTCGTCGCGTACGAGCGCAACGCCACCACCAACACCTTCCTGCGCAAGGAAGGAATCGAGGTCATCGAGATCCGCGGCAGCGAACTCGGCCGGGGCAGGGGCGGCCCCCGTTGCATGAGCTGTCCGGTGGTGCGCGACCCGGTGTAGGGGCGTGAGGGGCACAGAACTACGGTGGGCACTCCGTATAGCGATGCAAGGTGTCGTATATACTTCCAGGGTTACCGTACGTGCGATCCTCGCCCGACCCAGGAGCTGTCCCATGGCCATAGACCTCGCAGGCCGCCACTTCCTCAAGGAGCTGGACTTCACGGCCGAGGAGTTCCGCGGCCTGATCGAGCTCGCGGCCGAGCTCAAGAGCGCCAAGAAGTCGGGGACCGAGGCGCAGCGGCTGCGCGGCAGGAACATCGCGCTGATCTTCGAGAAGACCTCGACCCGGACCCGCTGCGCCTTCGAGGTGGCCGCCGCCGATCAGGGCGCGTCCACGACCTATCTGGACCCCTCCGGCTCCCAGCTGGGACACAAGGAGTCGGTGAAGGACACGGCTCGCGTCCTCGGCCGGATGTTCGACGGCATCGAGTACCGCGGTGACAGCCAGGCGGCCGTGGAGGAGCTGGCCGCCCACGGCGGCGTGCCGGTCTTCAACGGGCTCACCGACGACTGGCACCCGACCCAGATGCTCGCCGACGTCCTGACCATGACCGAGCACAGCGACAAGCCGCTGGAGCGGATCGCCTTCGCCTACCTCGGCGACGCCCGCTTCAACATGGGCAACTCCTACCTGATCACCGGCGCCCTGCTGGGCATGGACGTACGGATCGTCGCGCCGAAGGCGTACTGGCCCGACGAGGGGATCGTCGCCGAGGCCCGCCGGCTGGCCGGCGGGAGCGGTGCGAGCGTCACCCTCACCGAGGACGTCGCCGAGGGCGTCAGGGGCGCCGACTTCGTCGCCACCGACGTCTGGGTCTCCATGGGCGAGCCCAAGGAGGTCTGGGCCGAGCGCATCGAGGCCCTGGCGCCGTACAGCGTGACCATGGACGTGCTCCGCGCCACCGGCAACGCCGACGTGAAGTTCCTGCACTGCCTCCCCGCCTACCACGACCTCGGCACCGGGATCGGGCGGCAGATCGAGGCCGATCACGGGCTGGCGGAGCTGGAGGTCACCGACGAGGTCTTCGAGTCCGCGCACTCGGTCGTCTTCGACGAGGCGGAGAACCGGATGCACACGATCAAGGCCGTTCTGGTGGCGACCCTGGCGGACCCGGTGGTCAACGGCTGATCGACTGCATGACCATGCCCCCAATTGGGTGAACATGCGGGAAGGCGACTAATATGTTGCCTCTTGGTGGGGTTCGAGCTCGCACGCTCGAACCCCATTTTTCTGTGTGTCACCGGAGCCCCCACAGCCCGCTGACGCACCCCCCCCACATGCTCCACCAGAGAAGAGACCATTCCCGTGAGTCCGCTGCGCCCGCCGAGGCCCCCGCACCTGTCCGGGCCGCGCATCAAGAATCCCCACCAGCTGATCGCCGAGTCCGGTGCCGACCTGGAGGGGCACGGCCTCAAGCGCACCATGGGGCTCTTCCAGCTGGTGTGCTTCGGTGTCGGCGCCGTCGTCGGGACCGGCATCTTCGTCGGCCTCTCCGACTCCGTCGCCGAGGCGGGCCCCGCGGTCGTGCTCTCCTTCGTGCTGGCCGCGATCACCTGCATCTTCACCGCCTTCTCCTTCGCCGAGCTGGGCAGCGCCATCCCGGTCTCCGGCAGCTCCTACTCCTTCGCCTACGCCACCCTCGGCGAACGCGTCGCGTTCCTCGTCGGCTGGTGTCTGCTGCTGGAGTACGGCGTCTCGGTCTCCGCGGTCGCCGTCGGGTGGAGCCAGTACGTCAACGAGCTGCTGGACAGCCTGTTCGGCGCACAGCTGCCGGCCGCGCTCTCGGCGGGGCCCGGCGACGGCGGGGTGATCAATCTGCCCGCGGTGCTGGTGGTCATGATGGCCGCCACCCTGCTGGTGCGCGGCGTCCGGGAGAGCGCCGGGGCCACCGCCGCGATGGCGGTCCTCAAGATCACCATCCTGATCGTTTTCTGCGTCATCGCCTTCACGGCCTTCGAGCGCGGAAACCTGGCGCCGTTCTTCGCCCACGGCGCGGGCGGGGTCACGGCCGGCGCGTCGCTGGCCTTCTTCTCGTACATCGGCTTCGACGCCATCACCACCGCGGGCGAGGAGGTCAAGAACCCGCGGCGGAACATTCCGGTCGCGATCATGGTCTGCATCGGCCTGGTCACGCTGCTCTACTGCGCGGTCGCGCTCGCCGCCATCGGCGCGCTGGGGCCGAAGGCCGTCGCCGACCGGCCGGCGGCGCTCTCGATCGTCGTCGACCAGGTCACCGGCTCGACCGTGGGCGGCGGAGTCATCGCCTTCGGTGCGGTCGTCGCGATCGCCTCGGTCGTGCTCGCGGTGATGTACGGGCAGACCCGCATCCTGATGTCGATGTCCCGGGACGGACTGATCCCCCGGGTCTTCGAACGGGTCTCGCCGCGCACGGCGACGCCGGTCGCCAACACCTGGATCGTGGCGGTCGTCTTCGCGGTCCCGGCGGCCTTCGCCTCGCTCGACGTGGTGGTGAACCTGACGACCATCGGCACGCTGGGCACCATGGTCGCGGTGAACATCGCGGTGATCGTGCTGCGGCGCCGCAACCCGGAGGTGAGGGGCTCGTTCCGGGTGCCGCTCTATCCGCTGAGCCCGCTCCTGGGCGTCGGTTTCTGCGTCTACCTGATGTACGGGACGGGCTGGCGGACCTGGATCCAGTTCGCGGTCTTCCTGATGGCCGGCGCGGCGGTGTACGCCTTCTACGGCCGCAGCCGCTCCCGGCTGGCCGGCGCCGGCGCGGCCCGCTGAGGGCGGCGGGCCGGGGCCCCGCTGCGGCCGGTCGGCTCCGGGGCGCGCTCAGCTCTGAGGCGTGAGGGACGGCAGGGTGAACCACACCGCTTTGCCGTGCTCGGTCGTGCGGTGTCCGCAGGACGAGCTGAGCGTACGGATCAGCAGCAGGCCCCGGCCGTGCTCCTGCCAGGGGTCCGGCTCGCTGTCGGGCCGGGGGAAGCGCAGGCCGCCCGGCGGGGCGGGGTCGCGGTCGTGCACCTCGACCTGGCAGCCGGTCGGCAGGAGCTCCACCACCAGCTCGATGGGTTCGTCGCTCCGGGTGTGCTCGACAGCGTTGGCGACCAGCTCCGCGGTGAGGAGTTCGGCGGTGTCGCTGTCGGCCGGCGCGTCGATGTCCGCGAGTGCGGTACGGATCAGGGCTCGGGCGATCGGTACGGCCGCCGTCGAATGCGGCAGCGCGATCCGCCAGGAGGCGGGGAAGGGGACATCGGTGGGCACGGCATGGTTTCCGTTCCGGGGTTCGGGTGCGGTTGCCCGCGAGGGGCGCGGGACTCTCTGGCGGTCAAGACTTCTCGGTTTCAACCTTACGAACCGCAACGACACAGACAAGGGACTGCCGACCGGTATCAAAGGGACGTTGGCCACTGGGTCCTCACGCTCCGCTTATTGCGTGCTCGTGACGGAAGTCACGTATGAGTGATAAGTTCGGGAGCAGGTAGCAGCCCGACGGCTGAAGGGGAGCCCCCTCCATGAGCCCGTTTCCCAGCTCCGCCCCGCACACGGACGACTGGCGCCATCTGCGGCTGACGACGGACGACGGGGTCGCCACCGTCACGCTCGCCCGGCCCGAGAAACTCAACGCGCTCACTTTCGGCGCCTATGCCGACCTGCGCGATCTGCTCGCCGAACTCTCCCGCGAACGCAGCGTGCGCGCTCTGGTGCTCGCGGGGGAGGGCCGCGGGTTCTGCTCCGGCGGGGACGTCGACGACATCATCGGCGCGACGCTCGCCATGGACACCGCCCGGCTCCTCGATTTCAACCGCATGACCGGGCAGGTGGTGCGGGCCCTCCGTGAGACCCCCTTCCCCGTCATCGCCGCCGTACACGGGGTGGCCGCCGGTGCGGGGGCGGTCCTCGCACTGGCCGCCGACTTCCGGATCGCCGACCCGTCGGCCCGTTTCGCCTTCCTCTTCACCAAGGTCGGCCTCTCCGGCGGCGACATGGGCGCCGCCTACCTGCTGCCACGCGTCGTCGGCCTCGGCCATGCCACCCGGCTGCTGATGCTCGGCGAACCGGTCCGGGCACCCGAAGCGGAACGCATCGGGCTGATCAGCGAGCTGACCGAAGAAGGCCGGGCGGACGCAAGGGCCGCAGTGCTCGCCCGCCGTCTCGCCGACGGACCCGCCCTCGCCCTCGCCCAGACCAAGGCACTGCTCACCGCCGAACTCGACATGCCGCTCGCCGCCGCGGTCGAGATGGACGCCGCCACCCAGGCCCTGCTGATGCACGGCGAGGACTACGCGGAATTCCACGCCGCCTTCACCGAGAAGCGGCCCCCGAAGTGGCGGGGCAGGTAGCGCGATGCCCTCCGAAGCGGCTCCGGCCGGCACGACGCGGACCGATACGGCCCGGGCCGATACGACGCGGACCGGCACGACCCGGACCGGCGTGCGGCGCATCGCGGTCATCGGCGGCGGCCCCGGCGGGCTCTACGCCGCGGCCCTGCTCAAGCGGCTCGACCCGGGGCGCGAGATCACCGTCTGGGAGCGCAACGCCCCCGAGGACACCTTCGGCTTCGGCGTCGTCCTCTCCGACGAGACCCTCGGCGGCATCGAACACGCCGACCCCGTCGTGTACCGGGCCCTCAGGGACGAATTCGTCCGGTGGGACGACATCGACATCGTCCACCGGAGCGTCACCCAGACGTCCGGCGGCCACGGCTTCGCCGCGCTGGGCCGGCGCAGGCTGCTGGAGATACTGCACGAGCGCTGCGAATCCCTCGGTGTACGCCTCCGCTTCCGCACCGAGGCCCCGCCGGCCGCCGAGCTGGCCGCCACCCACGACCTGGTGATCGCCGCCGACGGGGTGCACAGCCTCACCCGCGCCGCCCACGCCGACACCTTCGGCCCCCGCCTCACCACCCACCGCTGCCGCTACATCTGGCTCGCCGCCGACTTCGCCCTCGACGCCTTCCGCTTCGAGACCGCCGAGACCGCCCACGGGGTGATGCAGCTCCACGGCTACCCCTTCTCGGCCGACGCCTCCACCGTCATCGTCGAGATGCGCGAGGAGGTCTGGCGGGCCGCCGGGTTCGACACCTGCGAGGTCGAGCACTCCACACTGCGCTGCGCCAAGATCTTCACCGAGGCGCTCGGCGGCCGGCCGCTGCGCTCCAACAACTCCTCCTGGCTCACCTTCCGCACCGTCGTCAACGCCCACTGGTCGCACGGCAACACGGTCCTCATCGGCGACGCCGCCCACACCGCGCACTTCTCCATCGGCTCCGGCACCAAACTCGCCGTCGAGGACGCCCTCGCCCTCGCCGCCTGCATCGAGGAACAGCCCGACCTGCCGCGCGCCCTGTCCGCGTACGAGGCCGAGCGCCGCCCGGTCGTCGAATCGACCCAGCGAGCCGCAGCGGCCAGCCTGCGCTGGTTCGAGGAGCTCGCCACCTACGTCGACCAGCCGCCCCGCCAGTTCGCCTTCAACCTCCTCACCCGCAGCCGCCGCGTCACCCACGACAATCTGCGGCTGCGCGACGCCTCCTTCACCGCCGCCGTCGAGGCGGAGTTCGGCTGCCCCCCGGGCATCCCGCCGATGTTCACCCCGCTGCGGCTGCGCGGCCTCGAACTCCGCAACCGCGTCGTCGTGTCACCCATGGACATGTACTCGGCCGTCGACGGCATCCCCGGCGACTTCCACCTCGTCCACCTGGGCGCACGCGCGCTCGGTGGAGCCGGACTCGTCATGACGGAGATGGTGTGCGTCAGCGCCGAGGGCCGCATCACCCCCGGCTGCACCGGGCTCTACACCGCCGAACAGGCCGCCGCCTGGACCAGGATCACCGACTTCGTCCACGCGGGCGCGCCCGGCACGGCCATCGGCGTCCAGCTCGGCCACTCCGGACGCAAGGGCTCCACCAGACTGATGTGGGAGGGCATCGACCAGCCCCTCGACCACGGCAACTGGCCGCTCACCGCCGCCTCCCCGATCCCGTACGCGGCCGGCGTCAGCCAGGTCCCGCACGCCCTGGACCGGGCCGGACTCGACGCCGTGCGCGACCAGTTCGCCGCCGCCGCCCGGCGCGCCGACCACTGCGGCTTCGACCTGCTCGAACTGCACTGCGCCCACGGCTATCTGCTCTCCGGCTTCCTCTCGCCGCTCACCAACCGACGCACCGACGAGTACGGCGGACCGCTGAGCAACCGGCTCCGCTTCCCCCTCGAAGTCTTCGACGCGATCCGCGCCGACTGGCCCGACGACCGGCCCATGACCGTCCGGATCTCCGCCACCGACTGGGCCGATGGCGGCACCACGGCCGAGGACGCCGTCGAGATCGCCCGCGCCTTCGTCGCCCACGGGGCCGACGCCATCGACGTCTCCACCGGCCAGGTCGTCCCCGACGAACACCCCGAGTACGGGCGTTCCTACCAGACCCCGTACGCCGACCGGATCCGCAACACACTGTGCGTGCCCGTCATCGCGGTCGGCGCGATCTCCTCCTGGGACGATGTCAACTCGCTGCTGCTCGCGGGCCGGGCCGACCTCTGCGCCCTGGCCCGCCCCCACCTCTACGACCCGCAGTGGACGCTGCACGCGGCGGCCGAGCAGGGCTACGAAGGGCCGGGCGCGCCCTGGCCGCTCCCGTACCGCGCGGGCAGCCGCACCCCGCCGACGGGCCGCACGGACGCACCGAAGCCACGGCTCACCCTGGAGTGACGGGCAGGCACTCGTGGCACAGGCACCCCTGCGGATGCGGGGCCGCGTGGTGCGCGTGCCGTTCCTCGCGGGCGATCCGCTCCAGCAGCGCGGCCAGCTCCGCTGCCTCCTCGCGAGTGCCGAGCCCCCGGCTGTCGCACCGGTTCAGCACCGCCGGGGTGTACACCAACCGCGCCCGGAAGGTGTGCAGATGACGGACCCCGGTGTCGATGGTGATCCAGTGACCGGTGTGCCGCCCGTGCCCCACCGTGGTCAGCTGCTGGTGCCCCATCCCCGGATAGGTGCCGACGACGTACACCTTCGCGCCGCCCCGGTACGCCTTCGTGCCCGGCCGCAGCTCCTGGCCGAGATCCCCGTACCGCCGCCACAGCACCACGTTCGCTGCGACCAGCCAGACCGGCTCGGGCGTCCCGCTCACCGCTCCGCCACGCTGATCAGCAGCCGGTCCGAGACCGCCCGGTAGCCGATGCGCCGGTACACGCCGTTGCTGGTGGGGTTCGCGAGGTCGGTGAAGAGCAGCACCTCCCGCGCACCCGCCTCCCGCGCGGCCCGGCTGATCTCCGCCGTCACCGCGGCCGCGTAGCCCCGGCCGCGGTGGACCGGCGGGGTGTAGACCGAGGCGACCCGGACCATGCCGGCGATCCGGCGCGAGACCCCCGCCATCGACACCGGGACGCCGTCGTCCTCCCAGAGCGTCAGCCCGCCGGACGCGATGCGCTCGTCCACCAGCCGCTCGGCGTGGGCGCCGGGCTGACCGGTCCCTTCGGCGAAGGCGCGGACCCAGCGCACCAGCAGCTCCCGGTCGGCGGCGCCGGCGGTCCTGGGCCGCCCCGAAGGCGCCGGGGAGGGTGGGACCAGCGTCGCCAGCCGGTAGAGCCGCTGCTCCTGGTCGACCCGGTGACCGGGCCAGCCGGCGGCGATCCGCCCGGCGGTGGCCCGGTCCGCGTTGATCCGGGTCAGCGGGAGCGCGGTGGCCAGCGGACCCACCGCCTCCGGGGCGACGGATCCCAGCAGGGGAGGGTGCGGCGGGGTCTGCACCAGCGTCCCCGCGACCTCGCCGTCCGCCCCGCGCCACCAGCCGAGCAGTGGGGCGGCGTCGCCGTAGGCGTGCGGGCCGTGGAGCCGCAGGGTCTCGGTGACGGTCAGGATCAGGGTGTTCTCGGCGGGGCGGGCGGCCAGCGAGGCGCCGGCCGCGTCGAGGAGGACGTCGACGTCATCGGTGAAGGTCCAGGGCATGGTTCATCCTGCCGGGTGCGCGGGGAGCGCGGCACCCGCATTTCCGGTTCAGCCCTCCCGCAGCCGGAAGCGCTGGAGCTTGCCGGTGGCGGTGCGGGGGAGCGCGGGCAGGAACTCGATGACGCGGGGGCACTTGTGCGGGGCCAGCACGGTCTTCATGTACGCGCGCAACTCGTCCGCCGCCGTCCCGGCGCCCTCGCGCAGCACCACGTACGCCACCACGATCTGGCCGCGCAGCTCGTCCGCCCGGCCCACCACCGCCGCCTCGGCCACCGAGGGGTGGTGCAGCAGGGCGTCCTCGATCTCGGGGCCCGCGATGTTGTAGCCGGAGGAGATGATCATGTCGTCGGCGCGGGCCACGTAACGGAAGTAGCCGTCCCGATCGCGTACGTAGGTGTCCCCGGTGAGGTTCCAGCCGTGTGCGACGTAGTCCCGCTGGCGCTCGTCGGCGAGATAGCGGCAGCCGACCGGGCCGCGTACCGCGAGCAGTCCGGGCTCTCCGTCCGGCACCGGGTGCCCGTCGCGGTCCAGTACCCGGGCCTGCCAGCCGGGGACGGGGACTCCGGTGGCGCCGGGGCGGATCGCGTCGTCGGCGGCCGAGATGAAGATGTGCAGCAGCTCGGTGGCGCCGATGCCGTTGATGATGCGCAGCCCGGTCCGCTCGTGCCACGAACGCCAGGTGGCGACCGGGAGGTTCTCCCCGGCCGAGACGCAGCGCCGCAGCGCACTCAGATCGTGGTGGTCCATGCGGTCGAGCATCACCCGGTAGGCGGTCGGCGCGGTGAACAGCACCGAGACGCGGTGGGCGGCCAGCGCGGGCAGCAGCTGCGCCGGGCCGGACTGTTCGAGCAGCAGGGCGCTCGCGCCGGCCCGCAGCGGGAAGACCACCAGACCGCCGAGGCCGAAGGTGAAGCCGAGCGGCGGGCTGCCCGCGAACACGTCGTCGGGGGTGGGCCGCAGGACATGGGCCGAGAAGGTGTCGGCGATGGCGAGCACATCCCGGTGGAAGTGCATGCAGCCCTTCGGGCGTCCGGTGGTGCCCGAGGTGAACGCGATCAGCGCGACATCGTCCGCCGCCGTCCGCACGGCCTGGTACGGCCCGGTCCTGGCCTCGGCCAGGCGCAGCAGATCGTCCGGGCCCCCACCTCCGTACGGTGTGATCCGCAGCCCCGGCACCTCGGCCTTCACCAGGTCACCGACCGCCCGGTCGTCGCACAGCGCGTGACTCACCCGGGCGATGGAACAGATGGTGGCGAGTTCGGCGGACCGCTGCCGGTCCAGCACCGTGACGGCGATCGCGCCCGCCTTCAGCACCGCGAGCCAGCAGGCGGCCAGCAGGGGGGTGGTGGGGCCGCGCAGCAGGACCCGGTTGCCGGGGACGACCCCCAGGTCGGAGGTGAGGACATGGGCGATCCGGTCCACCCGCTCCCGCAGCTCCCGGTAGCTCCAGACCGTGCCGTCCGGGGTGCGGAAGGCGGGGCGGTCGGGGCCGAAGCGGTCGGCCGTACGGTCCAGCAGTTCCGCCGCACAGTTGAGGCGGTCCGGGTACTGCAGCTCGGGAAGGTCGAAGAGCAGTTCCGGCCACTGGTCCTTCGGTGGCAGGTGCTCCCCGGCGAAGGTGTCGACGTGCGCTGAGGTCTTCGGGTCCATGACGGCTCGCCCCCTTGTCGCCTCTGGAGCGTATCGTTTGGGTGACGGTAGTCAACGGTCCGCGATAGAGCGGGTGGACAGGAAATCGGGCGGACGGGATACGGGACATCGAACGGACGGGAGAACGGACAGGAACACGGACGGGAAAAACGGGAACGAGAGACCGGGAAGACGAGACGCGACCAGAGAGGCGCCCGTATGACGGCATTCTCACTCGATCCGGCACAGACCGCCTGGTGTGAAGAGCTAAGAACCCTTGCCGAAGAGCAACTGCGCCCCCTCGCCGAGAAGGGCGCCCCCGGCCACGTCAACCGCCCCCTGATCGCCGCACTCGGCGAGGCGGGCCTGCTCGACCGGCTGCTCAGCTCGGGCGCCCTCGACCTCTGCCTGCTCCGCGAGTCCCTGGCGCGCGGCTGCACCGAGGCCGAGACCGCGCTCGCCCTCCAGGGCCTCGGCACCCACCCCCTGGTGCGGGCGGGCACCCCGGCCCACCGCGAACGCTGGCTCCCCGAGGTGCGGGCCGGCCACGCCGTCGCCGCCTTCGCACTCAGTGAACCGGGCGCGGGCTCCGACGCGGCGGCCCTCGCCCTGAGCGCCGCACCCGCCCCCGGCGGCTGGCGGCTGACCGGCGAGAAGTGCTGGATCTCCAACGCCCCCGAGGCCGACTTCTACACCGTGTTCGCCCGCACGACCCCGGGCGCCGGCTCCCGGGGCGTCACCGCGTTCCTGATCCCCGCCGACCGCCCCGGACTGACCGGCACCGCCCTCGACATGCTCTCGCCGCACCCCATCGGGGCCCTGGCCTTCGACGGAGTCCCGGTCACCCCCGACGACGTGCTCGGCGAACCCGACCGGGGCTTCCGGGTCGCCATGGACACCCTCAACCTGTTCCGCCCCAGCGTCGGCGCGTTCGCCGTCGGCATGGCCCGCGCCGCTCTGGACGCCACCGTGGAACACACCGCCCACCACACCGCGTTCGGCGGCCCGCTGAAGGACCTTCAGGCCGTCTCCCACCAGGTCGCCGAGATGGCGACCCGGACCGAGGCCGCCCGGCTCCTGGTGTTCGCGGCGGCCGCCGGGTACGACGCGGGGGAGCCCGGCGTGCCGCGCCGGGCCGCCATGGCGAAGCTGTACGCCACCGAGACCGCGCAGTACGTCGTCGACACCGCCGTCCAGCTGCACGGCGCCCGCGCCCTGCGCCGCGGCCACCTCCTCGAACACCTCTACCGGGAAGTCCGCGCGCCACGGATCTACGAGGGCGCCAGCGAGGTCCAGCGCACGATCATCGCCAAGGAGCTGTACGCGACCCGGGAGGCGTCCGCATGAGTCCGGTCCACCGGATCAACCCCGTCGACCTGTCACCGCCCACGGGCTTCTCGCACGCCGTCACGGCCACCGGCAGTCAACTGGTCTTCCTGGCCGGGCAGACCGCCCTCGACGAGGACGGCAAGATCGTCGGCGACGGCCTGCCCGAGCAGTTCGCCACCGCGCTCACCAATCTGCTCACCGCCCTGCGCGCGGCGGGCGGCGCCCCGGCGGACCTCGCCAGGGTCACCGTGTACACCACCGATGTGGCCGACTACCGCGAACGGTCCGCCGAACTGGGCCGGATCTGGCGGCGGATGGCGGGCCGCGACTACCCGGCGATGGCGGTCATCGGCGTGGCCAGGCTCTGGGACGAGCAGGCCCTGGTCGAGATCGACGGGGTGGCCGTACTGCCGTGAACGCACCGTACGGGCCCGGTGATCCGGGCCCGTACGGCCCTGGGCGCATCAGCGCGCACCGGTGCCGGTCAGTACGGCTTCACCAGCACGTGCGCCGCGCCCGGGATGCCGACCTTCAGCAGCTCGTCCTCCTCGGGCGTCGTCTCGTTGCCCGTCTCCTGCTTGAGCACCGCGCGCGACATGGCCTGCACCCACATGGCCCGGGGGCGGCGGCGTGCCTCCCACGCTTCGAGCGCCGCGGCCACGTCGGACCCGGCGTCCAGCGACTCGGCGAGCACCAGCGCGTCCTCGACGGCCATCGCCGCGCCCTGCGCGATGTGCGGGGTGGAGGCGTGTGCGGCGTCACCGGCCAGGACGACCCGGCCGACGTGCCACGGCTCCTCGACCGTCACCTGGGAGATCCGCGAGTACACCACCGAGGCCGGGTCGGTGACGGTGGCCAGCGCCTCGGCGACCGGTCCGGAGAACATCGCGAGCCGCTCCGTGAGCTGCTCGTGGGCCCGCTCCGGGTCCGGCCGGAAGTCCTCGGACTCCGCGAACACCGCACCCAGGTACATCAGTTCCTCGGTGATCGGGGTGAGCAGCGCCTTCGCGTCCTTGCCCGCGGTGCCCATCACCACGCCCCGCACCTGCGGCTGCCTGGGAACCGTCACCCGCCAGTTCGCGAAGCCGGTGTACTCGGGGGTGTAGCGGTCCCCGTAGAGCCGGGTGCGCAGCGGCGAACCGATGCCGTCGAAGGCGGCCACCAGGTCCCAGCGGCCCGAGGAGCCGTCGGAGAGGGTGACGTCCACGCCGGAGCCGTCGTCGGTCAGCTCGGTGATGGTGGTGCCGAAGCGGATCTTCGCACCCGCGGCGACGGCGGCGGAGTTCAGCACCCGGGCCAGGGCGGGGCGCGGGATGCCGTTGTTGGAGGGGGCGTCGCCCATCCGCGGCTGGGGTATCTCGGCGAGTGTGTTGCCGGCCGGGTCGGCGATGGTCAGGATCTCCCACTCGAAGCCCGCCGCCAGGCAGTCGTCCAGGACCCCGATCTCCCGCATGACGTGGAGGGCGTTGGACGGCTGGATGATGCCGACGCCGAGTGCGTCCACCTCGTCGCGGAGTTCGGCGATCTCGACGGTGTGGCCGCGCCGGGCCAGTGCGGTGGCGAGCGTGAGCCCGCCGATGCCGCCGCCGTGAATCAGGACGCGCAGGGGTGTTGCCATCTCAGGTGTCTCCAGAGCGAGAAAGGTGCAGAGAGTTACGGGGGAGCGGACGGTCAGCCGGCCGCGACGGGCAGGCTCATCAGGTGGTCCACCAGAGCCAGCAGCACGTCCCGGCCGAACGGCCGGTCGCGGACGTCACCGATCAGCAGCGGCACGTGCGGGTCGAGGTCGAGGGCGGCCCTGATCTCGTCCGGGGTGCGGGTGTTGTGGCCGTGGAAGCAGTTGATCGCCACCACGAACGGGATGTCCCGGCTCTCGTAGAAGTCGATCGAGGCGAAGCTCGTCTCCAGCCTGCGGGTGTCGGCGATCACCACGCCGCCGAGCGCCCCGTTGACCAGGTCGTTCCACATGAACCAGAAGCGTTCCTGGCCGGGGGTGCCGAAGAGGTAGACCACCAGTTCGGAACTGACCGTGATACGGCCGAAGTCCAGCGCCACGGTGGTGGTGTCCTTCTGGCCGACACCGGCCAGGTCGTCGACCCCGATGCTGGCCTTGGTGAGGTACTCCTCGGTGCGCAGCGGTGCGACCTCGCTGACCGCGCCCACCAGGGTGGTCTTGCCGACGCCGAAGCCTCCGGCGATAAGTATCTTGACGGCGGCGGGGGCCGCCTGACTGCTTGTCATCTTGGTTCAGAGTCTCCGGAGTCCGTCTCGAACGGCGGCCAGCAGGCCCATGTCGCGCCCGCCCGCCACCCGCGCCACCGAGAGCGGGGCGCGGGCGAGCAGCAGGCCCTGGGCGACGAGGTCGGCCAGCAGGATCTTGGTCACCGACACCGGGAGGCCGAGGTCGGAGGCGACTTCGGCGACCGCGGCCGGGCGCAGGCAGCGCTCCAGGATCATCCGGTGCTCCGGCTGGAGCCGTCCGGGCCGCACCGGCGCACCGTGCTCGTCCCGGGGGTCCTGCGCGGTCGTGAGCACGGTGATCAGGCTGAAGTCGTCCCGCTCGGGAGCGGTCCGGCCCCGGGTGATGGTGTACGGGCGCACCATCGTGCCCGCCCCGTCCTCCTCGGCCTCCTCCTCCCAGTACGGGGTCACGCGCGCTGCCCGTCCCCGGTACCGAAGGCGTCGAACTCACCGCGGGCCGGCGTGGTGAGCTTCTGGCCGACCTGCTGCACGAGGTTGTGCATGGCGAGCGACATGATCTCGGCGTCCACCTCCTGGGAGGCGATCACGGCCAGGTGGGTGCCCTGGGCGGCCGCGATGATGAAGAGCCAGAGGTTGTTCAGCTCGACGATGACCTGGTGCACGCCGCCGCCGTTGAAGAGCTGGCCGACGCCGCGGGCCAGGCTCTGCTGGCCGGTGCAGATGGCGGCCAGCCGCTCGGCGTCGGCGCGGTCGATGGTGCGCGAGTGGCTCACCACGAGCCCGTCGTCGGACAGCAGGACGGCGTTCTGGGTCTCGGCCACCGAGTCCACCAGGCCGTCGAGCAGCCAGTCGAGATCCTGGTGGGTGGCGGTTGTGCGTGTCATGGCCGTTCTTCTCTCGTGGGGTGCGGGATGGCTGGCGGTGCAGGCTGCTTCGGCGCCTCGTCGGTCGCGCGGGCGGCACGGGACCGGCGCTGGAACGCCCCGATCGCGGCGCCGGCCCGGCGTGGCGCCGGTCGCGGCTGCGGGTTCTCGGACGGGCCGGGCGGCTGCGGTGCGGCGGGCCGGGAGGCCGCCGGGTCGAGCCGCAGCTCGTCGGCCAGGCTGGCCTGCCGTACCCGGCGCGGCAGCGGGGGTTCCGCACCGGGCGCGGGAAGGGCGGGCCGGTCGGACCCGTGCCCCGCGTCCTGGGTGCGGATGGCCGCGACGTCCGGCGGGGCCGGGTGGTCGGGCTCCGAGACCGGCAGCCGGGCGGGCCGGACGTTCTGCGGCCCGGACTGCCGGGGCGCGGGAATCGGGAGGGCCGCGCGGTCCGTCCCGGGGGCGGAGGAGTACGGGGCCGCGTACGGCTGCTGCGGAGCCGCGTACGCTTCGGCGGGTGCCGCGTACGGCGGCTGGTCACCGGGGTACTCGCCCTGGGGCGCAGGGTACGGCGGCTGGTCACCGGGGTACTCGCCCTGCGGCGCCGGGTAGGGCGGCCGGTCCACCGGGTACTGGCCGGCGGCCGTCATGTACGGCTGTTCGGCCTGGCCGTACGGGCTCTCCTGCGCGGCGTACGGCGCGGCCGGCGGAGCGTACGGCTGCTCCTGCGCTTGCTCGGGCCCCGGCTGGTACGGCTCCTGCTCCGGGGACGGGTAGGGCTGTTCGGCGACCGGGTGCGGCTGCTCGGTGGTGGCGTAGGGGGCGCCCGCCGTGTGCAGCGCGGTGACCCCGGCCAGCGCCTGACCCTGTACGCGGGTGGGCAGCGCGCCGTCGGCCGCGGGGGCCGAAGGCGCGGCGGGCGCGACGGGGGCGACGGGGGCGGCGGCAGCGGGGGCAGGCACGCCGACCGGACCGGTCCGCGGTTCGGGGACGGTGAGTTCGTCGGGGACGAGCAGCACCACGCGGGTACCGCCGTACGCGGAGGAGCGGAACTCCACCCGCAGGCCGTGCTGGTCCGCGAGGCGCGCGATCACATAGAGACCGAGACGGATGTCGTCGGAGTGGGCGAGCACGTCCATCCGGGGCGGCCGGACCATCAGGTCGTTGGCCGCCGCCAACTGGTCCTCCTCCATCCCGAGTCCGCGGTCCTCGACCTCGATGGCCAGACCCCGGCTCACCTTCGCGGCCCTGACCTCGACCGGGCTCGGCGGCCGGGAGAAGCTGAGCGCGTTCTCGATCAGCTCGGCGAGCACATGGGAGACCGGGCCGACGGCCCGCTCCGACAGCCAGGGGCTGCCGTCCAGGTCCAGCACCACGCGCCGGTAGTCCTGCACCTCGCCCTGGGCGGAACGCATCACGTCGAGCAGCGGAACCGGCTTGCGCCAGCGCCGGTGCGGGGAACCGCCGGCGAGGATCACCAGGTTCTCCTCGTACCGCCGCAGCCGGGCCGTGAGGTGGTCCAGGTCGAAGAGACCGTCGAGCACCTCGGGGTCCTCGTGCTTGCGCTCCAGCTCGTCCAGCTTCTTCAGCTGCTGGCCGATCAACTGCTGGGTGCGGCGGGCGATGCGCTGGAGCAGCCGCTCGAAGCCGCGGTGCTGGTCGGCCTGTTTGACGGCCGCCGCCAGCGCACTGGTGCGCGCCAGGTTGAGCGCGTCGCCGAGCCGGGTCAGCTCGTCGCTCCGGCCGCCCTTGCTGTCGTGCTCGATGGCTCGTGCCTCGGCCTCGACATCGATCCGCTCGCCCTGGGCGAGCCGCTCGACGACGTCCGGCAGGGCCTTCTCCAGCTCCTCGGCCCGCTCCTGGAGGCTGCCGATCCGGCGGCGGAGGTTGCGGGTGAGGCGCCAGGTGGTCCAGATGACCGCGATCACGGCCACCAGGCCGACGACGGTGGTCAGCACCATCTTGAACAGCAGCGACATGACGCTGCCCTTGCCCTCCTCGACCACACTGGCGGTGCGGTGCTCAAGGAGCTTCTCGATCTGCGGGGTCAGCTCGTCCATCGCCCCGCGCCAGGTCTTCTCCCGGGCGCCGAGGGTGACGAACCCGTCCGAGCCGGCCTCGGCCGGGCGCAACACCTCGTTCTCCACCTGCGTCTTGGTCTTCCAGGCCGAACTGTGGGTGATCTTCTCCCACATGGCCTTCTCGTCCGGGGGCAGTTGGGGAACGACCTTGGTGGAGAACTGGAGTTCCTGGCCGGAAACGGCCTCCCGGACCTGCTTCAGGTCCTCGGTGCTCAGCTTCCCCCCGGACCAGCCGCGCGCCAGCAGGGCGTCCGAGCGGGAGATCATCTCCTTGGTCCAGAACAGGTCGACCAGCGGCTGCGAAAGCGTGGTGATCCGGCCGTTGTCGACATGGCTGAGCGCCGCGAAGAGCTGGAGGTCGACCGCGATCAGGTCCGTGTAGTAGCCGTACACGGCCTTCTGCTGGTCGTCGCCGCCGTCGTCGACGAGGGCGCGCTGGGCCGGCAGCTGGTTGATGGCCGCGCGGGCCTTGCCGACCGCGTCACGGACCTCGTCGGGGGCGTCGTCGGTCGCCACGTCGGAGAGCGACTGGAAGCTCTCGACCGCGTCGTCGGTCAGCTTGCGCTGCCGCTGGAGCTCTTCGGCGGCGCCCTTGTGCCGGGCGAGCACCTCGGCGCTGAGCCGGCGCTCCGCCTGGAGGTTGTAGTACACGATGTTGGACGGCTGGCCGGCCTTCTGCGCCAACTGCCCCTGGGCGGCCTGGCGTTGGAAGTCCAGCAGGGTCTGACCACTGGTGACGGCCCAGAGGGCGGCCAGTGCGACGCCGGGAACGATGGCCAGAACGAGCAGGGCTGTCCGCAGCGACATGGTGGTCGATTCGGTCCGCCGTGAGGCGCGCGTGCGCAGGGCGTGCTCCTTGATGATGCCAGCCTCGGGACTGGTCAAATCCGTTGAGAACTTCGACAGATAGATATTAGTCACAGTGAAAAAATGAAAAGAAAGCGGGCTCACAGGTGCATCACTGATCACACACATCTCCGCCACCGTGATCCGGATGGCCGGATTCATCCCGGTCCGAGTAGCGGGCCGGGAGGTCCGGGGGGAGGCTTGAACCATCCGTACGGAGTCACGAACCGACCCAGGAAGGTCACCGGTGGCCACCGACCAGCCCCCGCGCCCCGCGGTCAGGTCCTACGACGGCGAGGGAATCACCGTCGACTACGACGTGCACCGCTGTCTGCACGCCGCCGAATGCGTACGCGGCCTGCCGTCGGTCTTCGACACCGCCCGCAAGCCGTGGATCCAGCCGGCGAACGCCCCGGCCGACGACATCGCCGACGTCATCCACCGCTGCCCCAGCGGCGCCCTGCAGTACCACCGCACCGACGGTGCCCCCGACGAGGAGCCCGAGGTGCCGACCCATGCCTCGCTGCACTCCGACGGAGTGCTCCACCTGCGCGGGGATCTCGAAGTGGCCACCCCCGAGGGGCCGCGCCAGGAGACCCGGGTGATGCTCTGCGGCTGCGGACTCACCGGGAACCGGCCGTACTGCGACCACAGCGGGGTCTGCGGCGAGCACGGGTGAACCCACCGCGCGGCGTCGGGCGCGGCGCGCCGTACGGGTGAAGCGCGGCCGGGGATATATCTGTATTGGGTGCCATTTGCCCGTTACGTATCGCCCAGGCCCGGGACGCCCGTCCGCGGCGGGCGCGGAACGCTCCCCGGGGCCGTATGACCGCGCTCATCGTCTGCCACTTCGTCCTGGCCGCCTTCGCGCGACCACTGGTACGGACGCTGGGCAGACGCGCCTTCGTCGTCCTCGCGCTGCCACCGGCCGCCGCCACCGTGTGGGCGGCCACGCAGTGGAACACCGCGGCGTCCGGCTCCGCGGTCACCTGGTCATGGCGGTGGATGCCGGCGTACGACGTCACCGTCGCGCTGCGGTTCGACGCGCTCGCCGAGCTGATGGTGCTGCTCGCGGCCGGAATCGGCACGCTCGTCCTGCTCTACTGCGCCTCGTACTTCACCGACGAGACCCCCCGACTGGCCGGATTCGCCGGCAATCTCCTGGCGTTCGCGGGCGCCATGCTCGCCCTCGTCCTCGCCGACGACCTGATCTCGCTCTATGTGTTCTGGGAACTGACCACGGTCTTCTCGTTCCTGCTGATCGGGTACGACAGCGAGCAGAGACACAGCCGCCGCTCCGCGCTCCAGGCGCTCACCGTGACCACCCTCGGCGGTCTCGCGATGTTCGTCGGCTTCCTGATCATCGGTGACTCGGCGGGCACCTACCGCATCTCCGCCATCCTCGCCGACCCGCCCCGGGCGAGCCTCGCCGTCTCCGTCGCGGTGGTGCTGATCCTGTGCGGGGCCCTGTCGAAGTCGGCGATCTGGCCGTTCAGCCTCTGGCTGCCGAACGCCATGGCCGCACCCACCCCCGTCAGCGCCTATCTGCACGCCGCCGCGATGGTGAAGGCCGGGGTCTACCTGGTGGCGCGGCTCGCGCCCGGCTTCGCCGACGTGCCCGTCTGGCGGCCCGTCGTGATCGTCCTCGGCGCCGCGACCATGCTGCTCGGCGGCTGGCGGGCGCTGCGCCTGAACGACCTCAAACTCGTCCTCGCCTACGGCACCGTCAGCCAGCTCGGCTTCCTCACCCTGCTCGCCGGGACCGGCAACCGGGACACCGCGCTGGCCGCCGCCGTCATGATCCTGGGTCACGCACTGTTCAAGGCCCCGCTGTTCCTCGTCACCGGCATCGTCGACCACGCGGCCGGCACCCGTGATCTGCGCAGACTCTCCGGCGTCGGCCGGGCACTGCCGCACGTCTGCACGGTCGCGGTGCTCGCCGCCGCGTCCATGGCGGCCCTGCCCCCGCTGCTCGGATTCGCCGCCAAGGAGGCCGCGTTCGACGCACTGCTGCACGGATCGGCCGCCGACCGCTGGGCGCTGGGCATCACGGTCGCGGGCTCGGCCCTGACCGTCGCGTACACCGTGCGGTTCGTCTGGGGCGCCTTCTTCCGCAAGCCCGGGACCGAGGACACCCCGGTGCACCGGGTCGGCTGGGCCTTCCTCGCACCGCCCGCCCTGCTCGCGGTCTGCGGGCTGGTGCTGGGGCCGGGCGTCGGCTGGACCGACCGGCTGTTCAGCGCGTACGCGGACGCCTTCCCGCCGTCCGCGCACCCGTACCACCTCGCGCTCTGGCACGGCTTCGGAAACGCACTGCTGCTCTCGGCCGTCGCCACCGCGGGCGGTGCGCTGCTCTTCATGGGGCGCACCACCGTGACCCGGCTCTCCCGGCGGATCGCCTGGCCGACCGCCGACAGCGTCTTCGGACACCTGCTGCTCGGCCTGGAACGGTTCTCCCTCCAGCTCACCGGATTCGTCCAGCGCGGCTCGCTCTCCGTCTACCTCGCCACCACCCTGCTGGTGATGCTGGCCGGCCAGCTCACCGTCCTCGGCGTGGACCGGCCCTGGCGCGGAGCGGTGGCCCCGCGCGTCTGGGACGCCCCGCTCCAGGGCGCCGTCGCCCTGCTGACCTGCGCGGCGGCGCTCTTCTGCCTCACCGTCCGCCGCCGGATGAAGGCCGTGGTCCTGGCCGGGCTGACCGGATACGGCGCGGCGCTGCTCTTCGTCGTCCAGGGCGGCCCGGACCTGGCGCTCACCCAGTTCTGCGTCGAGACCGTGTCGATGATCGTGTTCGTACTGGTGCTGCGGCGGATGCCGGTGCACTTCCAGGAGTCGGTCAGCACCTGGCGGCGCGCGGTGCGCATCCCGGTGGCGCTGGCCGCGGCGGCGACGCTCGGCGTGGTGGTGTGGGTCGCCTCGGCCGCCCGGACGGCCGACCCGGCGGGCGCGGCCATGGTCGAGGAGGTCTCCCACCACGGGCTCAAGGACGTCGTGGCGACCATCCTCGTCGACCTGCGGTCCTGGGACACGATGGGGGAGTCCGCCGTACTCGCCGCGGCGGCGGTCGGCGTCACGAGTCTGATCTATCTGCACCGCCGGACCGAGGGACCGTCACCGCGCGATGAGGTACGGGGACGTACCGCCTGGTCGCTGACGGCACCCGGGATGACGGGACTGCCGCACGGCGACGAAGGGGCACCGGAGCGCGGCTGGCTCGCGGCCGGCTCGACGCTGGCGCCCGAGCACCGCTCCGTCGTCTTCGAGGTCGTGGCCCGGCTGCTGTTCCACCCGGTCCTGGTGCTCTCGGTGTACCTGCTGTTCTGCGCCGAGAACATGCCGGGCGGCGGCTTCGTCGCCGGGCTCGTCGCCGGACTCGCCCTGATCACCCGCTATCTGGCGGGCGGCCGGTTCGAACTGGCCGAGGCCGCCCCGCTCCAGCCCGGACTCTTCACCGGCCTCGGGCTGTTCGTCTCCACCGGCGTCGCCCTGCTCGGCCTCGCCGACGGAACGGTCCTGCACGCCTGGACCCACCACGGCCGGCTGCCGCTGATCGGTGAGTACCACATCGGCACGCCCGTCCTCTTCGACTTCGGGGTCTACCTGCTGGTCCTGGGCGTGGTGCTGGACATCGTGCGCGCGCTCGGCGCCAAGATCGACCGCCAGATCGAGCGCGCGGCGGCCGAGCAGGCGGCCGCGGCGGGCACCGCCGCACCACCGCGCCCGGCACCCGGCACGGGAGGCACCCCCGGATGACCGTCAGCGTCTCCCTCCTGGCCACCGCCGCGGTGCTCTGCGCGGTCGGCGGCATCCTCATGCTCACCCGCCCGCTCACCCGCATCCTGCTCGGCGCCGTCATCGCCGGCAACGGCATCAACCTGCTCGTCCTCGCCGCGGGCGGCCGGGCCGGCGCGGAACCCCTCCTCTACGGCGTCCCGCTGGGACAGGTCACCGACCCGCTGCCGCAGGCCATCGCGCTCACCGCGATCGTCATCACCCTCGCCACCACCGCGTTCCTCCTCGCCATGGCCTACCGCAGCCACCAGCTGACCGGCACCGACGAGGTCCACGACGACCTGGAGGACCGCCGGATCGCGCTGCGCTTCGAGGTACGGGGCGAACGGGACGAACTGCGCGAGCGGTACCGGGCCACCGACGACGTCACCGACGAGGAACGCGAACGGTACCGCGAGGAGCGCCGCCGCCTGCGCGCCCGGCTGCGCGCCGACCGCGCCCTGCAGGCCCGCGGCCGGGACGCCACCGGTGACCTCTGGCACGACGTGCTGGGCGCCGACCCCGAGGACTACGCGGCCCAGCGGGCCCACCCCGACGCCGACCCGGGAGCCACCGGATGAACGCACTCGTCCCCCTGCCGGTGCTGCTGCCGCTCTGTGCCACCGGCCTGAGCCTCGCCTTCGGCACCCGCCTCAAGCAGCTCCAGCGCCTCATCAGCGTCGCCGTGCTCACCGCCGTACTGGGGCTCTCCGTCACCCTGATGATCGTCGCCGACACGCGCGGCCCGCTCACCGTCCACCTCGGTGACTTCGCCCCGCCGCTCGGCATCACCCTGGTCGCCGACCGGCTGTCCGGACTGATGCTGACCGTCTCCTCGGCCGTCACCCTCTGCGTGCTGGTCTACTCCCTCGGGCAGGGCATGGCCGACCGGGAGGAGGAGACACCCGTCGCGGTCTTCCACCCGGCGTATCTGATCCTGGTCGCCGGGGTCTCCTGCACCTTCCTCGCCGGCGACCTCGTCAACCTCTACGTCGGCTTCGAGATCATGCTCGTCGCCAGCTTCGTCCTGCTGACCCTCGGCGGCACCGGACCCCGCATCCGCGCAGGCTCCACCTACGTGATCATCTCGCTGTTCTCGTCGATGCTGTTCCTCACCGCCATCGCCATGACGTACGCGGCGACCGGCACCGCGAACTTCGCCCAGCTGGCCGGCCGCCTCGCCGGGCTCCCGCTCGGCGTCCAGACCCTGATCCAGGGGATGCTGCTCACCGTCTTCGCCATCAAGGCCGCCGTCTTCCCGCTCGCCGCCTGGCTCCCCGACTCCTACCCGACCGCACCCGCCCCGGTCACCGCCGTCTTCGCCGGTCTGCTCACCAAGGTCGGTGTCTACTGCATGCTGCGCACCGAGACCCTGCTCTTCCCCGGCAACCGGCTCGGCGATCTGCTGATGGCCGCCGCGCTCGCCTCGATGGTCGTCGGGATCCTCGGAGCGGTGGCCCAGACCGACCTGAAACGGCTGCTCTCCTTCACCCTCATCAGCCACATCGGCTACATGGTCTTCGGGATCGGCCTCGCCACCCGGGACGCGTACGGCGGCGCGATCGTCTACGTCGCCCACCACATCACCGTCCAGACCACGCTGTTCCTGGTGGCGGGACTGATCGAACGCCGGAGCGGCACCACCGAACTCACCCGGATCGGCGGCCTCGCCAAGGCCGCCCCGCTGCTCGCCGCCCTCTTCTTCGTACCCGCCATGAACCTGGCCGGCATCCCGCCGCTGTCCGGCTTCATCGGCAAGCTCGGGCTGATGAGGGCCGGTGTCGCCGACGGCAGCGTCTGGGCGTGGATCCTCGTCACCGGGTCGGCGGTGACCAGCCTCCTCACCCTGTACGTGACGGCCAAGGTCTGGAACCTGGCGTTCTGGCGGGCCGCACCTCCCGGACAGGCCGCCACCGGCACCGTCCTGGAGGCCGACTCCGACGAGGACGACGACGATGCGGACGAGGGCCCCGACCGGATCCCCGGCACCGGCGACGAACCGGTCCGCCCCCGCCACCAGCCCGCCGGGCGGGCCGTCGCGGCCACCCTCCACGGGCACGCCGTCACCACCACGACGAAACTGCCCCTGCCGATGACCGGGGCCACCGCGGCGACCGTCGCACTCGGCCTCGCCTTCACCGTGCTCGCGGGCCCCCTGACCTCCTACACCGACCGCGCGGCCGCCGAACTCATCGCGCGGGCCCCCTACGTACAGGCGGTGCTCGGCCGGTGAAACGCCTGCTCAGGCTGTCCTTCCGGAACAAGGACCTGCCGCCCTTCAGCTGCGAGTTCACCGGACGCCGACGACGCGTGCTCGACCTCCCGCTCATCGCCTGGCTCACCCTCATCTGGGTGCTGCTCTGGTCCAGCCCGAACCCGGCCAACCTGCTCACCGGCGCGATCGTCGCCGTGGCCGTCTGCCTGGCCTTCCCGCTGCCCCGGGTCGACCTCGGACTCCGCCTGCACCCCTGGGGCATCCTGATGCTCGCCGGATATCTGCTCTACGACATGTACACCTCGGGCGTACGCGTCACCCGGCAGATCTTCGTCGACCACCCGCACCGGGCCGCCGTCATCGCGGTACCACTGCGCTGCCGCTCCGACCTGATGCTCGCGGCCACCGCCGTGGCCGTCTCCAACGTGCCCGGAGGATCGGTCGTCGAGGTACGCCGCGCCACGGCCACCGTCTTCCTGCACGTCCTGGACGCGGACCGGCCCGCCGTGCTCGAAGCGGCGCGCCGCTCCGTCTGGCGCCTGGAACGGCTGACCGTACGGGCCTTCGGCACCGCGGACGAGATCGCCCGCGTCGCCGCACCACCTCCACCGGCCGCACCCGACAGGGAGGGCGACGCATGAGCGTCCCGGAGACCGTCGACCGGGCGCTGCTCACCGCGGCCGTCGTGGTCATCGTCATCGCCGGAGCGGCACTGCTCGAACGCATCCGCCGAGGCCCCTCCATGCTGGACCGCGCCATCTCGCTGGACGTGTGCGCCGCCCTGATCATCGCGGGCCTCGGCGCCAAGTCCGCCTTCGCACGGGACTCGTTCTACTTCCCGATCATGCTGGTGCTGGCGTTCCTGGGGTTCACGGGGTCGGTCGGCATCGCCCGCTTCATCGCCGTACGCGACAGACCGCCGCGACACGGCAAGGACCGGGCCGGGAACGGCACCGAAGACCCCGAGGGGGAATCGCGGTGACCGTCTGGCTCCAGATCCTCGACCTGGCCGGCGCGGCCCTGGTCTTCGTCGGCGCGGCCATCTGCCTGCTCGGCGTGATCGGGATGCTGCGGCTGCCGGACGTGCTCTCCCGCAGCCATGCCGCGACCAAACCGCAGACCCTCGGCATGCTCCTGGTCCTCGCCGGGGTCGCCCTGCGGCTGCGCAGCGGCATGGACCTCGCCACCCTCGCGCTGATCGGCTTCTTCCAGCTGATGACCGGCCCCGTCGCCGCCCACCTGGTGGCGCGATCCGCCTACCGGACCGGCCAGATCGACCACGGCGAGCTGCTCTTCGACGAACTGGACGAGCAGTTGACCGAGGAGAGCTGACCGGCATCACGGTCCGGCAGGAAGGCCCTGGTCAGGAGTACCCTGGAGCCACCGGGGACAATTCGTGCACCCGCTTTCAGGCCGGTGCCGCTCTCGGCGATTCACAACACCGGGCCGGTCATGACCGGCCCGGGGCAGGGTTCGCGTCATGACCGCGATCATCGAGTACCCGCAGGCGGTCGAAGGCCGGACCCCTTCTTCGTCGCCGCTCCGACTGATGCTGGTTCCCGCCGGCACCTCTGCGGCCCTTGTCGACGGTGCGTGGTGGCCCCGCTCCCGCGACCTGACGGCGGAACTGCCGCCGCTGATGGCCGTACTCGATCCGCTCTGGGGCAGGATCACCCGGGTCACCGTCAACCCCACTTTCTGGCCGGTCATCCCGCGCAAGGTGCAGGTCGCCGGGCATCTGGTCCACGTCGGCTGGTTCGAGGCCGAACAGGACCCGCACAAACTCCTGCTGCTCTCCTACACCACCGGTCGCTGGGACCTGCTGGTGATCCCCCCGGAGACCGGCCCGGCCACAGCCGCCCGGCTGATGACCGCGGCCGCCGATCCTCTGCGGGTGCTCACCGCGAGCGGCCTGATGGACGAGGCGGAGTTCTTCCGGATCGCGGCCGAGGCCGACTGGGACTCGACCCGGGAACTGGCCTGGGACTCCGAGGGCGGCCAGGGCGCGGCACCCCGGACGCCGGCACCCCGACGGCCCGTCCACCAGGGCACGGCCCCGGGTCTGCGGACAGCCGGCAACCCATGACCGCCGGCTCACGTGACCCGGTACCTCTCCTGCTGCTCCGGGACACCGCCGATCAGCCCGTGGTCCCGGGCAGCGCCGTGCTGCGGATGGAGACGACCTCCAGCCGTGCCGGGATCTTCGACGGTGCGTGGTGGCCCCGCTCACGCGACATCAGAAGCCAGTTGCCCGACCTGATCGAAGCGCTGACGGCCAGTCTCGGACCCATCGCGCGTGTCGGCCTGGACGCGAGTGCCTGGAACGAGGTCCCGGCGTACCTCGTCGTCGGCGAGCGCAAGGTCCGTATCGACTGGTCCGCCGTGGACGACAGCACCATGATCATCACTCGCGGCCACCACGACCACTTCGCGTTCCTGGTCATCCCGCCGCAGTCCTCCGCCGCGGCCGCACACGCAGCGATGACCATGGCCGTACGGGACGACAACCGCGCATCCGCCGAGCAGATACTCGAAGCCGCCGGTATCACCCCGGCCCGGCCGGGAGCACCGCGTCGTCGGCCGACGTGACAACGACCCCGGCAATATGCGCCGGGGTCGCCCTTCCGGGCGGTGCACGTGAGCGTGCGCCGACCCACCCTCCACGGTACTCCCGGGACGGCATTCGCGGCATGAGACGCGAACGGTGCGCACGGGCTCCCGTGTGCGGGAGGCCCCCGCGACTAGCCTCCGCACCATGCTGCGTATCACCGACACCCGCACCGGCCACCTCGTGGAAGTCCCCGCCGCACCGCGCCGCCTGCTGCGCAGCCGCGTCCATCTGCCGGACATCGGCACGGGGCCGCCCACCGGCACGGGGCCGGCCACCGGCACCGGCATCGGCCCGCTGCACCTGCGCGTCCCGCTGATCGGTGACGTCCTGGCACGCACCGCGGAACTGAACGGCCTCCAGGTCGTCACGGTCCTCACCACCCCGGAGCTGACGCCCGACCGGGCCCGAGCCCTGGACCGGGTCATGGCGGTGCTCGGCATCCATCCCCCCGCAGTGGTCGGAGCCCATCGCCCGGAGGCGGCACTGGGCGGCCCCGCCGACGTCCACGTGGTCGCCCGGGACGCCGTCCCGGACGACGCCCAGGGCGGCGCCCTGATCGAGGTGGGCCGAGTCGTCACGGCTCCACAGGCGGAGGGCGTCCCCGATCCGGGCACCCCCGACCCCGCGGACACCGCCGACCCGCTGGCCGTGCGCCTGCTGCTGCTCAGCAGCCCCCACGGAACGCCGGTCACGGTCACCGGCGCCGCGCTCGCCGGGGCCAGGCAGACCCTTCGCGACTGGCGCCGGTCGGTCGCCGACTGGGCGCAGGAGCCGTCCAGGCCGATCCCCGCCGACCTGCTGCGGCAGTCCCACGAGGCGCTCGCCGAGGATCTCGACGTGGCCTCCGTCCTGGCGCTGCTGGCCGGGGTGGCGGCACGCTCCGATGTGCCGGCGGGCGCCAAGTTCGAGACCTTCGCCCACCTCGACCGCGTACTCGGCCTGGACCTGGCCCGCGACGTGGGCCACCAGCGCCCCACGGGCCCGTGAGCCGGACGGCCGCACGAACCGGCCGGCTACGGGGCCACCCTGTCGCTCACTCCTCCCGGCTCCGGACACCGGTGGCGTCGGGGCTCCGGTACGCCGTGGGCGGCCGCCCCAGAAGCCTCTTGAACGCGGCCGTGTACGCGGCGGGGTTGTCATAGCCGAGCCGGGTCGCGACGCGTGTGACGGGCGTACCCGCGGTGAGGTACTGGAGGGAGTGCAGGACGCAGGCACGCTGACGCCACTGCGAGAAGGTCAGGCCGGTGCCGCGCAGGAACAGGCGGGCGAGGGTGCGTTCGCTGATGTTGAGTGCCGCGCACCAGCGCGCGGGCGGGTCGTGGATGTCCGGCTGCTGCAGGAACGCCTCGCACAGGCCGCGCAGCCGGGGATCGGACGGCAGCGGCACATCGAGGGGGAGCGGCGTGAGGTTCCTGAGCTCGTGGAGGATGAGCGCGGCGACCGCCGCGTCGCGGCTGTGCGCGGGGTAGTACGGCTCCATCTCGACGGCTTCCAGGATCAGTTCCCGCAGCAGGGCGGAGACGTCCACGGCCTGGCAGCGGGACGGGAACCACGGTACGGCGGCGGGCTCGATGTAGAGGCTGCGCGTGCTGACGCCCGTCATCGCGACCTGGTGCCTGGTCCTGGACGGGATGAGTACGGCGCGGGCGGTGGGGATCGTCCAGTTGCCGTCCGCCGTCTCGACCCGCATGACGCCGGTGGCCGCGTACAGGACCTGGGCGCGGCGGTGCTCGTGCCGGATGAGCAGGTGGTCAGGGGGATAGTCGGTGCCGATGGCCAGCACCGCACGATCGAGCCCGTCCACCTCCGCGACCGGAATGTTCCGCATGCCCTGAGGCTACCCGCGAACGAGCGCGGTGTCTGCTGCGCGTAGATAGTAGGCAACTCATCGATTGCCCGCCAAGCCCGGCGCTCCCTAATGTCGGACCAGTGCTGACCTCCTTCCTCACCCTCCTGTCCCTCGGCTGCCTGACCGGCATCACGACCGTGCTCTTCGGCTTCGGTGGCGGTTTCATCACGGTCCCCGTCGTCTACGGCGTCCTGACCGTGACGGCGCGCCCCGGAGCGGACGCGGACGCGATGCACGTGGCCGTGGCGACCTCGGCGGCCGTCATGGTCGTCAACGCCACGGCGGCGGCCCTGGCCCAGTGGCGCCAGGGCCGACTGCGCCGCGAGTACGTCTGGCCGTTGGCGGCGTTCATCGCGGCGGGCGCCGTCGCCGGATCCTTCGCGACCACCCTGATCGGCGGCACGGCGCTGCGCCTGCTGTTCGCCGCCTACCTGCTGATCACGATCGCCGACAGCCTGCTGAGGAAGGGCTTCCTCTCCGTGGCCGGACGGACCCGCCCGCAGCCGCTGGAACGGCGAACCGTCACCTTCGGCGGCGTCGGCATCGGCCTCGTGGCCGCCGGCCTGGGAGTGGGCGGCAGCGTCATGACCGTCCCGCTCCTGCGGCGCAGGGGCCTTCCGATGGCCGAGGCGACCGCCATGGCCAACCCACTGAGCGTCCCCGTCGCCGTGGCCGGAACCCTGGTCTACGCACTTGCCCCCACCACTGCCTCCGGCCCCGGCCAACTCGGCTACGTCGACCTCACCGCCGGCGCCGCCCTGCTCATCGGCTCGCTCCCCACCATCGCGGTGGCCAGACGCCTCACCGGACGGGTGCCGGACCGCGTCCACTCCATCGCGTACGTCGCTCTGCTCGTGGTCGTACTGCTCGTGATGCTGGCCATGGGACTCTGACGCACCCACGGGCTCCGTCGCACGTCCCCCTCTCCCACTGCCGGCAACCGCTCTTCCTGCCCTGCCCCTGCCGCCCCGCCCCTGTCGCCCCGCCCCCGCCGCCGCGCCCGCGATGCGCTCGGAGGCCGTCGCGCGAGGATTCGGTGAAGAACGAGTTCGCCATTCCGCCACGATCTTGCCCAAATCACTTTTAAGATCGCGGGTAAGGCGGTTCTCCGCATCTCTATGTACTCCCTCATGAGTAGGGGCATCAGGCCCTTCTGAACGCTGAGAGCAGGGGATGACATCTACAAATGAACAAGCGAAGGGGGCCGCGCCCGAGTCGGGTCGACGGCGGCCGGGCCTGCTCGGTCGCCGCACCATTGGCTGTGTGGCCGCGCTCGCCCTGGGAATCGGCAGTGGCTCGTTAGCCACGGCGCCTGCGGCTTACTCGCAGGCGGAGGACGGGTCGGTGACGGTCCGGGTGATCCGGGCCGTGGACACCAGTGGAGTGTGGAAGCCCGCGTTGGAACCGGGCATCGCGGGCGTCAAGGTGACCCTCACCGACGAAGCCGGGGCGGGCGTCGAGGGGGTCACGGCGGCCGACGGCACCGTGACACTGACTCCGGCGGCGGGTGGGACCACCGGCGGCAAGTACCGGGTGCAGGTGGTGAATCCGAGGCCGGGGGTGCTGTTCCCGGCCTTCGCCTCGCGCCAGGGACTGGACGGCGCACCCGAACGGCTGAGCAGCAATGAGGAGTTCGTCGACCTCTCCGCCGGGAAGAGCGTGGCGTACACCACCGGGCTGTGGAATCCGGGTGACTACTGCCAGAAGAACGCACCGCTGATGACGACCTGTCAGCCCGCCGCCCGCGAGGGCGGGGCCCAGCGCACGCTGGTCTCCTTCCCGTACGACGCACGCGGCCAGGACGGCGTCGATGTCGATGTCACGAACATCGCCACCGCCGCCGACACCGGCACGCTGTTCGGCATCGCGTGGAACAAGGCCGACAAGCGGGTGTTCTCCTCGGCGGTGGCCAAGCGCTCCACGGACTACGGTCCCGGCGGCGCCGGGGGGATCTACGTGACCGACCCCGCGCAGAAGAGAACCACGCTGTTCACCGTCGTCCCGGACGCGGGGACGACGGCGCACGGTTCGGGTACCGACGACGCCTTCCTTTCCGTACCGGGCAAGGAGAGCCTGGGCGGCATCAAGGTCACCGATGACGGCAAGAACCTGTTCGCCGTCAACCTCGGCAACCGCAAGCTCTACCGCTACGACGCCACGAAGGCGACCGCTCCGGCGCCGAAGGCCGTCCACGACATCCCGGACCCGGGCTGCCCGGCGGCCGGGGACTGGCGCCCCTTCGGCCTCGGCCTGCAGGACGGCGTCGGCTACCTCGGCGGCGTGTGCTCCGGCGAGTCCACCGGGAAGCCCTCGGACCTGCGCGCGGTGGTCATGCCCTTCGACCTCGCCACCGGAGAGTTCCGCAAGGCGGTGCTGGACCAGCCGCTGGACTACCCGCGTCAGTCCACGGTCGGCAGTGGCGCATGCGACGGCGCGGGCTGGTTCCCCTGGACCGACACCTTCCCGACCTCCCAGAACGGACAGAGCTGTCAGAGTTATCTGGCCCAACCCGAACCGGAGTTGGGCGAGATCGGCTTCGAGGCCGACGGCTCCATGCTGCTGGCCTTCCGCGACCGCTTCGGCGACCGCGCCCCGGCCGGTCCCACACCCAACACACCCGGCAACGTCCTGTCGGGCGGCGACCTGAACAAGGCATGCCTGGCGGGCGGGGTGTATGTGATGGACACCAACAACGGCTGCGGGCTCTCCCCCCGGGGAACACGCTTCTTCGACAACAGCCGGATGGGCTCCCACCACAACGCGGCCTTCGCGGGCATGGCGCTCTCCAAGGCCGAGAACACCATCGCGACCTCCGGCTTCGACCCCAACAGCACCGCCTTCGGGTACGGCACCTCCTTCGTCCAGCGCGACGGCAAGCAGGATCCGAAGGGCGGCCTGCGCCTCAACCCGCCCGGGACCGTGGCCCCGTTCGGCAAGGGCGCCTCGATGGGTGACCTGGAAGTGCTCTGCGACCAGGCCCCGCTGCAGATCGGCAACCGGGTCTGGTACGACCCCGAGCGCAAGGGCACCCAGGAGCCGGGCCAGCGCCCGGTCGTCGGCGCGACCGTCCACCTCTACGACGAGTCGGGCAAGCAGGTCGGTACGACCAGGACATCGGAGCGTGGTGAGTACTACTTCGACGACTCCAACGTCACCGGTGGCCTCGAACCGACGACCAAGTACACCATCCGGCTCGACAACCCGGCCGACTATGCCGAGGGCGGCCCGCTCCACCAGTGGGTGCCCACCGACGCGGATGTCGGCGACAACCATTTCATCGATTCCAAGGGCATCGTCCCGTCCGGCGCGAAGTACCCGGAACGGGCGCTGACCACCGGCGGGCCGGGAGAGAACGACCACACCTACGACTTCGGCTTCCGACAACAGGAGGGTGTGCTGCGCCTGGTCAAACACGACCAGAACGGAAAACCGCTGGCCGGGGCGGAGTTCCAGCTGTGGAAGGAGACGAACGGCTCCGAGGGCGCGCAGACCACCGGGGCGACGCCGGACACGCGGGTCGGCAAGGCATGTACGACCGAGGCCGACGGCATCTGCCGGGGCAGCGGCGTGCCGGGGACGTACTACTGGCAGGAAGTCAGCCCACCGGCGGGATACGCGGTACCGGACGAGACGGTGTTCGGGCCACTGGTGCTGACGTCCGGCAACCTCGACGCCGGGGTCTCCGTGACAGCGGTCAACCGGCGGCTGCCCACACCCACCCCGACACCGACGCCAACAGCGACGGCGCCGGCACCGGGGGCGCCGGGCACACCGCCGGCACCGGGCCCCGACCCCGGCTCGCACCTGGCGGGTACGGGCCTGAGCCAGGCGGTCCTGACGGCCCTGGCCGGCGCCGCCGCGCTCACCACCCTCGGCACGGTGCTGTTCGTGCTGATGCGCAGGCGAAGGGCGCTGCACAACGAGCGGCCCTAGCCCCCTGGCAGGGCAGCCGGCCTCGGTGACCCTCCGGGCCGGACCGGGCGGGGTGGGGCCCCCCCCGGGGGGCCAACCCCCCCCCGGTGTGTACCGCCCCCCAGTGGAAACGACCGCCAAGGGCGGGCGGTTTGGTTGTGCGG
>NZ_JBHXTM010000011.1:0-28810 GCF_042677325.1 Streptomyces sp. NPDC127117 | reverse complement strand
GGCGGCCCGCGGGTCCCCCCCCGGGGCGGCCCCCCCCCCGCCCCGGGGGGCGGGCGGGGGGGGGTCCGCCACGCCGCCGCCCCCCCCCCCGCCCGACTGTGTGACCAGCCGACGAGAGAAAGCGACCGCATGGCTCGGAAGTTGAGGATGAGCGGCCGTATGCCGCGGCGGACCCTCTGGTACATAGCACTGATCGTGATCACGATCGCGGTGTGCGGCACCGGCCTGGCCGTATACCGGACGCTCTCCGACGGGGCCACGGAGCGGTCGGTGACGATGGAGGAGGCATCCAGGCTGGCGCTGTCGCGGCTGAATCTGTACCAGGCCAGTCCCGTGGCGGTGACACTCACCGCCACCGAGGGCGGCGGAGTGGTGGTGCGGGTCAGGGGGGTCGTGGACTACCGAACCCATCGGGCCGTGGGAAGTTACGAGGTCACCGGAGCCTCCGGGTCCTCCAAGCCCTCCGGATCCGCCGGACCCGTCGCCGGGCAACTCGACCACGGCCTGATCGTCTGGGACACCGGCGGCCTCGGCCTCGCCCCCGCGCCGGAGGGCGACAACACTCCGACCTGGCAGCAGGCCGAGCACATCCCGCGCTCGGGCTGGTCCGCGCGCTCCTACACGGCCGACCCCCTGGACGCCGGACTGCGGTTGCTGATCGGGCTCGGCGCCGACCGCCCGGACAACCCGCTGTTGCTCGCACAGTCCGGAGCCCGCTGGCTGGGCCGCGACCGCGTCGACGGCCACAGCTACGACCGGTTCGCCGGGCCGCGCGCCCAGGGCGCCACGACCGGTGCCGGGCCCGACGGCGGGCGGTCGCCACTGACGTACTGGATCGACGGTGACGGCGGCCTGCGGCGGGTGACGATGCGGATGCCGGGCCTGGGGACACCGACCACCGTGGAGTTCTCCGGACGCGACGGACGCGCGAAACTCCCCGAGGCGCCCTGGATCACCGGCTGACATCTCCGCGCCCACACACGGCGGTTGCTCACGGTCCTCCCCGACTCGCCCTCCGGAGCGGCATGGTGAACGGGGGCCGAGTCCACCGGAGCACTGTGCTCAGCGCGAGCGCGGCACGGCGTCGCTCAGCGCGAGCGCGGCACGGCGTCCACCTTCTTCGGAAGCGGGTACGCGGCCGTGTCGACGGCCCCCGGCAGGCCGGTCGCCGGGCGGCCCGGGGCCGTCGGGTCCGGCATGGACGGCTGGGCGGGCGGGGCCGGCACCTGGCTGAACGGGACGCCGGGCGGCGCCTGCACCGGCGCCGTTCGGCCGCCTGGCAGCGCGCCCCGACCGCGGGCGCCGCAGCCCGCGCGGTCCTCCAGCCCGGCCGGGCTCTGGGTGGCGGGCCGGTTGTCCGCGAAACAGTTGCCGGGGTCGGCCGAGGCCAGCACGAGGTCGGTGCCGTTGCCGGTGGCGCGGTTGCCCTCGACGCGATTGCCGCTCGCCGGATGCCCCGGCGGGTCGGTGACGACCACCCCGGCCGCCCGGTTGCCCCGGACCAGGTTGCGCTGGATGCGGTTCCCGGTGCCACCGCCGATGCCGATGCCGATTCCGAACCCTCCGTCCGCCTGCTCGGGCGTGTCGGCGGCGTTGTTGTCCGCGACCACGTTGCCCGCGATCACCGCGCCGTGCTGTGGGGCGAGGGCCTCCAGATCATTGGAGTTGATCGTGACGCCGACCCGGTTTCCGGCGACGAGGTTGCCCAGCACCGACAGGTTGTCCGAGGCATTGGTCAGTTCGATGCCGACCGCGTTGCGCTCCACGGTGTTGCCACGGACGACAGTGCCGCAGGGCTTGCACTGGCCGACATAGATGCCGGAGTCGGCGTGCCCGGAGGCGTAGGAGTCCTCGATCACCCCGTCGCGCGCGTCAAAGGCGTAGATGCCGTACAGGCCGTTGTTGTACGCCGTCACCCGGGTCGCGCGGAAGCCCCGGACGGCAGGGAACCGGGCGGTGTCCAGCGGGTCGTAGGCGGAGCCGCCGGCACCGCGCTGCTGCAACCGCTCGTCGGTGACGCCGGTGAACAGCACGCCGTTGGCGAGGTATCCGTGCACGGTGAGGTTCTCGACCACCGAGCCGGCGCCGGTCACGGTGATGCCGTTGGCCAGACGCACACCGCCGTCGAAGACCACCTTGTTGCGGTCCGCTCCACGCAATACCACGCGGGGCTTGGTGACGCGCACGCTCTCCCGGTACACACCCGGTCCGATCAGCACCGTCTCGCCCGCGCGAGCGGCGTCCACCGCCTGCTGCACCGAGGAGAAGTCCTGCGGAACGCGCAGTACGCTCCCCGCCGGATGCCGAGCATCGGCGGACGTCGGCCCGGTACCGGAGCATCCGGTGGCCGCCACCGCGGCCGAGACGACCAGCACCGACAGGCGCAGTGCCGCCCGGACCGCCGTCGCCGGCACTGCCCAACGCCTCAACAGGCCTTCTCCAGACAGGATTTGCATGGCAGTTGTTTTATCGTCTCCAATGGGCTTATGCCCACCGAACAGGGAAATGCGCAGGACTCATCCCGACCCGCGGCAACCCGTTTCGGGCGGCGCCGGGCACTGCTCGCCGGCGGAGCGGTGCTTGCCGCCGGCGTCGGCGCGGTGGCCGACGAACCGGTGAGAGACGGCCGGGCGACCGGCCGTGCCACCACCGGCGCCCCAGCGGCCCCGGCCGCGATTCCCTTCCACGGCGCCCGGCAGGCGGGTGTCACGCTGCCCCAGCAGCCGGCGACGCACCTGCTCTCCTTCGACCTCCCGCAGAACTCCGCCGCCACCGGCCGGAAGACCCTGCGCGGTGTCCTCGGCGTGCTGGCCCGCACGCTCGCCACCGCGGCCTCCGACTCCCCGCCGGACCCACGGCTCCAGGGCGGCGGTGCGACCCGGCTCACCTCCCTGGTCGGCATCGGCCCTTCCCTCGCCACCCGCCTCGGCCTCAACGTCCCCGATTCCCTGGGCGAGTTGCCGCCCTTCCCCGGCGACCGTCTCGAACCGCACCGCAGCAAGGGCGATATCCTGGTCCAGCTCTGCGCAGCCGACCGCTGGACCCTCGCCGTCGTCGCCGAACTCGCCGACAGGGCCGCGCGCGACGCCGGTGCCGTACCGCGCTGGACCCAGACCGGCTTCCTGCCCCACACAACACCGGGCACCACCCCGCGCAACTTGTTCGGCTCCAAGGACGGCATCGCCAACCCCGGTCACGAGGCGGCCGAGCGGTGGGTCTGGGGCCCACCCGGAGCTCACCGGAACGGCACCGTGCTGGTCTACCGCAGGATCCGCATGGACGTCACCGGGTTCGCGGCCCTTCCCGAGGGCCGGCGCGACCGGGTGATAGGCCGCCGCGACCGCGACGGCGTCCCCCTCGGCGGCACCGCCGAGCATGACGAGCCGGACATCTACGCCAAGAACCCCGACGGTTCCTACGTCATCCCGGCCACCGCCCACGTGCGTCTGGCCAGCCCCCGCTTCGACGGCGGCGCCCGTATGCTCCGCCGCAGCTACAGCTACGACGACGGCCCGGCCGACCGCGGCCTTCTCTTCTGCGCCTTCATGCGCGAACCCGCCCAGTTCACCCGCGTCCAGAACCGCCTGGCCGCCCTCGACGCCCTCGCCCCGTTCCTCCAGCACCGCGCATCGGCCGTGGCCTACATCCTGCCCGGCAGCCCACCCGACGGGACTCTCGGCGAACAGCTCTGGACATGATTTCGCCGCACTCCGTCCAGGAACACAGGAGGGGTTCGGCGACGTCGTTCCTCAGGACTTTCGGTTGTTTCACGCTTGTGCCCGTCGACGGCGCCGGAAGTCCCGGAAGAGTCCCAGAGGACTCCCACGGCTGACGGACGCCCCTTCGGCCTGTCCTGGGGTGAGGCAGAAGCGCAACAGCCCGGAGCCGGCAGACAGACCCATCGAGAAGGTCCCTTACGACGGGCCGGGACCGGAGCCGTTCCTTGCGGAGGGCCCGCGGCGAGAGCCTGGAAGCAGGAGCCCCGCGCACCGCTCGCCGCGCCATGCTTGTCTTCCTGCGGGCCAACGGCGCCGTCACCGTTGGCCCGCAGGCCGAGGAGGCCGCGCGGGACGACCTCGTCGTGAGGGCCGGGGCGGAACGAGGTTCCAAGGCCCCGGAGAGATCCCAGGGGTGCCGCCGCACACCCGCTCCTCACCCCGTATACGCAGGTCAGGCGAGGTGCGGCGGCAGTCGTGTCTCAGATGTCCCGGAAGATCTCGATCTGCGCGCCCACGGAGTTGAGCCGCTCCGCCAGCTCCTCGTAACCGCGGTTGATGACATACACGTTGCGCAGTACGGAGGTGCCTTCTGCCGCCATCATGGCGAGCAGCACCACCACGGCGGGGCGCAGGGCCGGCGGGCACATCATCTCGGCGGCACGCCAGCGGGTCGGGCCCTCGACCAGCACCCGGTGGGGGTCCAGGAGTTGGAGCCTGCCGCCGAGGCGGTTCAGGTCGGTGAGGTAGATGGCCCGGTTGTCGTAGACCCAGTCGTGGATGAGGGTCTGGCCGTGGGCCGAGGCGGCGATCGCCGCGAAGAAGGGCACATTGTCGATGTTGAGGCCCGGGAACGGCATGGGGTGGATCTTGTCGATCGGCGCCTCCAGCTTGGAGGGCCGGACCGTGAGGTCGACCAGGCGGGTGCGGCCGTTGTCGGCGGCGTACTCCGTCGTACGGTCGCAGTCGACGCCCATCTCCTCCAGCACCGCGAGTTCGATCTCCAGGAACTCGATCGGCACCCGGCGGATCGTCAGTTGGGACTCCGTCACGACGGCGGCGGCCAGGAGGCTCATCGCCTCGACCGGGTCCTCGGACGGGGAGTAGTCGACGTCCACGTCTATGTGCGGGACTCCGTGCACGGTCAGGGTGGTCGTGCCGATGCCGTCCACGCGTATGCCGAGCGCTTCCAGGAAGAAGCAGAGGTCCTGGACCATGTAGTTGGAGGAGGCGTTGCGGATGACGGTCGTGCCGTCGTGCCGGGCGGCGGCCAGCAGCGCGTTCTCGGTCACGGTGTCGCCGCGCTCGGTCAGCACTATGGGGCGGCCGGGGGTCACCGAGTGGTCGACCTGGGCGTGGTAGATCCCCTCGGTCGCGGCGATCTCAAGACCGAAGCGGCGCAGCGCGATCATGTGCGGCTCGATGGTCCGCGTACCGAGGTCGCAGCCGCCCGCGTACGGGAGCTTGAACCGGTCCATGCGGTGCAGCAGCGGACCGAGGAACATGATGATGGAACGGGTCCGGCGGGCGGCGTCCGCGTCGATGGCGTCCATGTCGAGCCGGGCCGGCGGGACGATCTCCAGATCGGTTCCCTCGTTGATCCACCGGGTCCGCACACCGATGGAGTTCAGCACCTCCAGGAGACGGTAGACCTCCTCGATCCGGGCCACCCGGCGCAGCACCGTACGGCCCTTGTTGAGCAGCGAGGCGCAGAGGAGTGCCACGCACGCGTTCTTGCTCGTCTTGACGTCGATGGAGCCCGAGAGCCGACGGCCGCCGACCACCCGCAGGTGCATGGGCCCGGCGTAGCCGAGCGACACGATCTCGCTGTCGAGTGCCTCACCGATGCGCGCGATCATCTCAAGGCTGATGTTTTGATTGCCGCGCTCGATGCGATTCACGGCGCTCTGGCTGGTGGCGAGCGCCTCGGCGAGCTGACTCTGTGTCCAGCCCCGATGCTGACGGGCGTCGCGGATGAGCTTGCCGATGCGTACGAGGTAATCGTCTGACATGGCGAAAGGCTATCTCAGATATGAGATGAGACCTGCGCCGGGGTGTGGTGTTCGGGTGACGTTCGGGCGTGTCGGCGCGGCAATTGCAGGTCGGGCGCGTATGAAATGCGCCGACCCGGAGCGCACCATGCGTTCCATGGTCCGCCCGGATCGGCGCGACCGCGTGCGGTGCGCGTCCGTACGGGGGACGGAGGGGCGACCGCCGGTCTTCGGGGCCTCCGGAGACCGGCAGTCGTCCTGCGGTGGTCAGCTCTCGAAACCGTTGTCACGCAGGATGCCGTCGATACGCGCACGATGCGCGGCCTCCCACGCGTCCAGGGACTCGCCCGCCTCCTTGGCCGCCTTCGCCCGCGCGTCGAGGAGCACCTGCGCGTGCCGGGCGCGGGGAACGACCACGATGCCCTCCTCGTCCGCCACCACGATGTCACCGGCGTCCACGTCGACACCGCCGCACCGCACGGGGCCGCCCAGCGGCTCGACCGCCTTCTTCGTGCCGGGGATGGGGATCACGCCCCTGGCGAAGACGGGGAATCCCATCTCGCGCACCTCGGCGAGGTCACGGATCACGCCGTCGGCCACGAACGCCGCGATTCCACGGCGTTGGGCGACGGCGCAGACGTTCCCGCCGGCCAGTGCGTAGTCCACGTCGCCCGACTCGACGACGATGACGGCGCCGGGCTCCGCGCGGTGAATGGCCGCGTGGAGCATGAGGTTGTCGCCCGGAGGGCACCGCACGGTGAACGCCGGTCCGGCGACGCGGGGGACCGAGGGCCACAACGGGCGGATCCCGATGTCCATGACCTGTCCGCGCCCCAGGAGATCGGCGAGGGTGGTCGGGGAGATGTCCTCGAACTCCTCGAACTCCTTGGACTCCTCGAACTGCTTGGGCTCCACGAACTCCTTGGACTTCTCGAACTCCTGCAATTCACTGATCTCGTTCATGTTCCTCCGTCGTCCGGATCCACACGTCAGGTGTCGTACTCGCCGTCCCAGGGAGCGTAGAAGCCGAGCTGGTCGGGGTGGAGTTCGGCCCAGTCGTCCTCGCCCTCGCCGTCTTCCCCGTCCTCGTTCCCGTCGCCGTGGTGCTCGACGACCAGCCCGAAGAGCACGCCGTCGACCATCAGCCGGAAGGGCCGGATCGCGATGTCTCCGTACTCGCGCCCGGGAAGGCCGTCGAGGAGCGCAGCCATCCGCGCCTCCGCCCGCGCCATGACGGAGCCGTCGCCGCTGGGGTGTTGTTGCTGGTCGGCCTGTGTTCCCGCGTACCAGATGTCCGAATCGATGTGCCGGCCCTCGTGGTCGAACCGGTGCAGAACGACGTAGAGCCGCTTGTGTTCCTCCCAGTCGTCGCCGACCGTGTAGCCGTCCGGGAAGGCGTAGGTGACCGAGGCCAGGAACTGCCCGTCTGCGTACCGCCCGATGGTGTCGGTCCGGTAGCCCGGCTCGTGGGCTATGGGGATGATCGCGGGGACTGCCATGGCGGAACCATAGGCGCGGCAACTGACACCGGCAGCCGGGCCTGCTCCGGCCATGATCTGTGTCACTCGGCATTCCTGATGCCTTGTCCCGTTTGTGAGCACCGTGTCCGAGGTGGGTGGCGCGCGCGGTGGATCCTGTCCGATCCGCAGTGCGCGCAGGTCGTTTCGGCGCCCGGGGGATCGGTGTCGCCGACACGGGGGAGGGCGGGCGGAGTTGCCGACGGCACGGATGCGCGAGCTGTGCTGCATCGACCACGTGCAGGACTTCGGGCTCAGCGGATTCGCCGGCACGCTGTGCTCGCGTGCGACGCTCCGCACCGACGTACCGGTGGTGCTCGCCCTCGCCGGGGCACAGGCGGACGACGAGGACTACCGGCTCGGCAGAGACGTCCGGCTCCTGCTGGAGTCCCCGCTGCCGGACGAGGCGCTCCACGCCGTATGGCTGGCCGCCGTGCGCCGGTGCTTCGATCCGGCCGACGAGGGCACCGGCATCCGCTGCTGGTTGCGCCGGGTCGCGGAGGTCTGCCCGCCGTTCACGCGGGAGCGGGAACAGGCCGAAACGGAGTTCCTCGACCGGCTGCGGCCGACGGTGACGGAGGAGGCGCTGCGGGGGACCGTGGCTGCGGAGATCGAGTCGGCCGCGGCCGCGCTCCGACGGGCCGTCGCGGTCCCGGACATCGTCCCGGCGCTGCTGCGGGTCGTGCGCGAGGCGGACGCCGACCTGGGGTGCCGACTGCTCCTGCGGGCCGCGAAGGCGTACTCCGTGGACGACCAACTGCCGTGCCGGACGGACTGATCCGCCGCCCGGCCGGGCGGCAGGGCCGTCCGCTGAGTACGGGTACTCATGTGCGTCCGGGTACCGGTTGACAGGCTCCGCGGTATGACGAGTGGCAGAGGGGCGCTCACGGCCCTGCATCTCTTTCTGGTCTGGGCGATCATGGCGACCGCGGTGCCGGCGCTCGGCTTCGGGCTGGTGGCGGCGGCCTGGGGCGGCGGTGCCGGTGCGGCGGTGCCGGTCCTGGCGTTGGGCGTGCCGGTGATGGTGGTCCTGCTGGCCGTGGCGGGCCTGCCGGTGAAGGACGTGGTGCCGCTGTGCGGTTCCGTGCCGCGGCGGCTGGGCTGGGCGGTACTGGTCCTCGTTCTCGGCACACTCGGTGTCCTGTCGGGTCTGGCCGCCTACAGCGAGGACGTCGACCTGGGGAGCGCCGGTACCCGGATCGCGCTGACGGGGGTGCCGTACGCCGTGGCCGCGGCGCTCTTCGTGCCGGGCCGGTGGGCGCGGTCGGGGGCCCTGGTGGTGCTGGCGGCCGGGGTGGTCTACGGGGGCTTCGTCGGTCCGGCGCAGTCGCAGCGGCATCAGCACGACGCGGAGGTCGCGCGGTACCGGGAGAAGCCGGAGCTGCTGTACCTGGGCACCGCACCGCCGGGCATGCGGGTCTCCCGCGCGGAGCTCGGCCCGGCCGCCTTCGTCGTCGACTACCGCCCCGTCCGGGAGGGGTACGAGTCGGGGTACGTGAGCCTGGTCGTGCGCTCGTCGTACGCACCGGAGGCCCGATGCCCCGAACCCGCGGAGAAGGGCGTCACCTGCACGGTGGACGCAAACCGGGAGATGGTCATGGTCCGCGGATTTCCCGACGGCACCCGCCAGGTCACCGTTGTCCGCCGCCGGGGGAAGGCGGAGGCCGAGGTCGCCAGCCAGACCCTCGACGAAACCGGGCTGCGCCGTCTCCTGGACACCCTGCACCCGCTGTCGGACACGGAGCTGGAGGAGCTGATGCGGGAGAAGAAGATCGACCACAGACTCTGAGCCCGGTCCGCTGCCGGACTCCGGACTCCGGCAGCGGATCCGCGCTCGGCCTCCGCCGGGAATCGCGCGGGCCGTGTCACGGCGAGGGCGAGTTCCAGTGCGACGCGGGCGGCTCTCCCCCGGCACTTCCTGCTGAAGGAGAGCTGAAGGAGAGCCGCCGCCGTCGCACTCGTGCCGCCCCCGCGCGGCGCCGATTCCGCTCAGGTGGCGCGGCGGGCCCTGCGGCGGCGCACCGCGACGGCGGTGCCGCCGCCCGCGACGATCAGCGCGGCGGCCACACCGGCGATCGCCGCGGTGCTGTCGTTCGTGCCGGTCTCGGCCAGGCCGGAGCCCCTGTCCGCGGCCGGCCGGACGCTGTTGTTCCTCATGGTCCTGTCGATCCAGTCCGCGTAGGCGGGCGCGCTGGTGTAGAGGCCGGGGCCCTGCGAGCAGGGCACGCCCGGGGCGCCGGGCCCCGAGGTGACGCCGATCAGTTCCCAGCGGCCGCCCCGGCCCTTTTGGAGCTGCGGTCCGCCGGAGTCCCCGAAGCACGCCATGGCCTTGGGCACGGTGGTGATCGTGCACAGCCGGGTCCGGTCCGCGTAGCCGGGCGCGCACTCGGATTCGGCACCCCTGCGCGTGTTCAGCTCCTGCAGCCGGTCCGGGAACCTCAACCCGGTGTCGGAGGTCGTTCCGAAGCCCACGAGCCGGGTCGGCGTGCCGGGCTGCCCGGGCCGCTCGGCGATCTCGACGGGCTTCGCGGCGACCGGGCGGTCCAGGCGTATCAGCGCCATGTCGTTCTTGTTGGCGGCCTTGGTCTCGCCGTTCACATAGCCGGGGTGGACGAAGGTCCGGTCGATCTTCCGGACCGTGCCGCCGGACTTTCGGTGTTCGCTGCCGACGCGCACGATGCCGTCCAGCTTCAGGCCGTCGCCCGTCACGCAGTGGGCCGCCGTCAGCACCCACTGCTCGTCGATCAGCGATGCCCCGCAGGTCCCGTCGTTCAGACCGTGCTTCGGGGCCGATTCCGGAATGGTCGCCATGAACGGGTAGCTCTCGGTGGAGTCCGACCCGTTGACGATGGCTGCGGCGCTGCCGGCCAGGACGGTGGCGCAGGCCGCGGCGGTGACGGCGCCGACGGCGGCGGTGCGGACGGTACGGCGGCGCAGCGGCTTGAAGCTGAACACAGGTGGTTCCCTTTTGCTCGGTGGATCCGTGTGCATTCAGCCTCGTCATCCGAGACCCGCAGGACCATCCGGGCAACCGGTCGCCCGATGCTGTGGTCAGCCCCCCTTGAATACTGAGGAAAGCGCGAGCCCCGAGCCTCGCGGCACGGATCGGACGACCACGCCTTGCCCTGCCCCCGCATGACCGTGCGGCGGTGATGTACTAGAGTTATCTCGACATCGAGATATATGCCGAAGGCGCACCGTAGTCCGCCAGTCGGTAAGGGTTACCTAACTAAGCCTTACCTTAGCGGATGGTCGAGGGGCCGTAGGCGGCACCACGCGGCGCCCGCCGTAATGAGGCGCGGCGCGGAGTACGCGCACATTGATGAAGGAGACTGTCGTGTCGGCGAACAGCTTCGACGCCCGCAGCACGCTGCGCGTGGGCGACGAGTCGTACGAGATCTTCAAGCTGGACAAGGTCGAGGGCTCCGCGCGCCTCCCTTACAGCCTGAAGGTGCTGCTGGAGAACCTGCTCCGCACCGAGGACGGCGCGAACATCACCGCCGACCACATCCGGGCCCTCGGCGGCTGGGACTCCCAGGCTCAGCCCAGCCAGGAGATCCAGTTCACGCCGGCCCGCGTGATCATGCAGGACTTCACCGGTGTGCCGTGTGTCGTGGACCTCGCCACCATGCGTGAGGCCGTCAAGGAGCTGGGCGGCGACCCGGCCAAGATCAACCCGCTCGCCCCGGCCGAGCTGGTCATCGACCACTCCGTCATCGCCGACAAGTTCGGCACGAAGGACGCCTTCGGCCAGAACGTCGAGCTGGAGTACGGCCGCAACAAGGAGCGCTACCAGTTCCTGCGCTGGGGCCAGACCGCCTTCGACGAGTTCAAGGTCGTCCCCCCGGGCACCGGCATCGTCCACCAGGTCAACATCGAGCACCTGGCCCGCACGGTCATGGTCCGGGGTGGCCAGGCGTACCCCGACACCCTCGTCGGCACCGACTCGCACACCACCATGGTCAACGGCCTCGGCGTGCTGGGCTGGGGCGTCGGCGGCATCGAGGCCGAGGCCGCGATGCTCGGCCAGCCGGTCTCCATGCTCATCCCGCGCGTCGTCGGCTTCAAGCTGACCGGCGAGCTCCCGGCCGGCACCACCGCCACCGACCTGGTGCTGACCATCACCGAGATGCTCCGCAAGCACGGTGTCGTCGGCAAGTTCGTCGAGTTCTACGGTGAGGGCGTCGCCGCCACCTCGCTCGCCAACCGCGCCACCATCGGCAACATGTCGCCGGAGTTCGGCTCCACCGCCGCGATCTTCCCGATCGACGACGAGACGCTGAAGTACCTGCGCCTGACCGGCCGCGACGAGCAGCAGGTCGCGCTCGTCGAGGCGTACGCCAAGGAGCAGGGCCTCTGGCTGGACCCGGCCGCCGAGCCGGACTTCTCCGAGAAGCTGGAGCTGGACCTGTCGACGGTCGTCCCGTCGATCGCCGGCCCGAAGCGCCCGCAGGACCGCATCATCCTCGCCAACGCCAAGGCGCAGTTCGCCCAGGACGTGCGCAACTACGTCGCGGACGACGAGGAGGCGGGCAAGGAGTCCTTCCCGGCCTCCGACTCCCCGGCCGCGCACAACGGCGTCCCGTCGAACCCGGTCACCGTGACCGCCCCCGACGGCACGACGTACGAGATCGACCACGGCGCCGTCACCGTCGCCGCGATCACCTCCTGCACCAACACCTCGAACCCGTACGTCATGGTCGCCGCGGCGCTCGTGGCGAAGAAGGCGGTCGAGAGGGGCCTGACCCGCAAGCCGTGGGTCAAGACCACCCTCGCCCCGGGCTCGAAGGTCGTCACCGACTACTTCGACAAGGCGGGCCTCACCCCGTACCTCGACAAGGTCGGCTTCAACCTCGTCGGCTACGGCTGCACCACCTGCATCGGCAACTCCGGCCCGCTGCCGGAGGAGGTCTCCAAGGCGGTCAACGAGCACGACCTGGCCGTGACCTCGGTGCTCTCCGGCAACCGTAACTTCGAGGGCCGGATCAACCCCGACGTCAAGATGAACTACCTGGCGTCCCCGCCGCTGGTCGTCGCGTACGCCCTCGCCGGTTCGATGAAGGTGGACATCACCAAGGACGCCCTGGGCATCGACCAGGACGGCAAGCCGGTCTACCTCGCGGACATCTGGCCCTCCGAGGCCGAGGTGAACGACGTCGTCGCCAACTCCATCGGCGAGGACATGTTCAACAAGTCCTACCAGGACGTCTTCGCGGGCGACGCCCAGTGGCAGGCACTGTCGATCCCGACCGGCAACACCTTCGAGTGGGACGCGCAGTCCACCTACGTGCGCAAGCCCCCGTACTTCGAGGGCATGACGATGGAGACGACCCCGGTCGCCGACATCACCGGCGCGCGCGTGCTCGCCAAGCTGGGCGACTCGGTCACCACCGACCACATCTCCCCGGCCGGTGCGATCAAGGCCGACACTCCGGCCGGCAAGTACCTGACGGAGCACGGCGTCGAGCGCCGCGACTTCAACTCGTACGGCTCGCGCCGCGGCAACCACGAGGTCATGATTCGCGGCACCTTCGCGAACATCCGCCTGCGCAACCAGATCGCCCCGGGCACCGAGGGTGGCTTCACCCGCGACTTCACCCAGGCTGACGCGCCGGTGTCGTTCATCTACGACGCCTCGCAGAACTACCAGGCCGCCGGCACCCCGCTGGTCATCCTGGCGGGCAAGGAGTACGGCTCCGGCTCGTCCCGCGACTGGGCCGCCAAGGGCACCGCGCTCCTCGGCGTCAAGGCCGTCATCGCCGAGTCCTACGAGCGCATCCACCGCTCGAACCTCATCGGCATGGGCGTCCTCCCGCTCCAGTTCCCGGAGGGCGCGAGCGCCGAAGCCCTCGGCCTCACCGGCGAGGAGACCTTCTCCTTCACCGGCGTCACCGAGCTGAACAACGGCACCACGCCGCGCACCGTCAAGGTGTCCACCGACACCGGTGTGGAGTTCGACGCGGTCGTCCGCATCGACACCCCCGGTGAGGCGGACTACTACCGCAACGGCGGCATCATGCAGTACGTGCTCCGCAGCCTGATCCGCAAGTAGCAGATCCGGCGGGACACCGGGCCGCACCCCTTCGCAGGACGAAGGGGTGCGGCCCTTTCCCGTACCGGCTCACCGTCGCGCGGTCACCGTCGGAGCGACTTGGGCGAGGTGTAGCCGACGACGTACTTCGACACCGCCGACTGCTTGGTGTTCTTGTGGTTGAGCTTCTCGCCGGAGTTGCCCTCGACCGAGAAGTACGCCTTGTACTTGATGCTGTACGCGGTGAGGACACCGACGTGGTCGATGACGCCGTCCCTGTTCCGGTCGTAGCGGCGGTTGCGCGGGTCGGTCCGGAAGCCGGTGCGGAAGTTGCGGTTGTTCCTGGCGTTGACGCCATTGGCCGCGCCCTCGTACTTGCCCTTCTTCACCTCGGCGTTCTTGCTGGGGTACTGACCGATCACCACCTTTCTCGCCCGCCGGGGGCGGTGGGCCGACGTCACCGCCGTGCACAGCACCGCGCTCGCCGCCGCGGCCATCTGAGCCAGGCCCACTGCGCGACCGATGCCGTCGAATCCGCCAGGGCCGCCCTGCACGAGGCCCTCCGCATCCACTCGTCATCCACGCGCTCAACCCCGAGGCGAACCAGGTCCCCGCACTCCTGCGCGACCTCGGCGGTCCACCGGACCCGGAAACGAGTTGACCGGCCAGGGTCCGGACCGGTCGGATGTACCCGGCCGACGACCGTCGCCACCCCGCCTCCCGAAGGGTGCTCATGCGGCCGGGCAAGATGCATGCCGACGAACCGGACTTCGGTGAATCCCTCGTACACCGGTTGATCGCCTCGCAGTTCCCGGACTGGGCCGGACTGCCCGTCGAGCCGGTCACCCCCGTGGGCACCTCCAACGCCATGTACCGGCTCGGCGAGGACCTCGTGGTGCGACTGCCCCGTACGGCGGGGGCCGCCGACGACGTGGCGAAGGAGCAGCGCTGGCTGCCGTGGCTCGCCCCGTCGCTTCCCGCCGCGATCCCCGTACCGCTGGGCAGGGGTGTGCCCGCGGAGGGCTACCCCTGGCACTGGTCGGTCTTCCGCTGGCTCGACGGCGCGAACCCGGTGGCCGGGGAGATCCCCGAACCCGGCCGGCTCGCAACGGACTTGGCCGACTTCATCACCGCGCTGCACCGTATCGACCCCGCCGACGGGCCGCCCTCCTTCCGCAGCGAGCCCCTGACCGCCCGCGACGCCACGACACGCGCCGCGCTCGCGGAACTGCGCGAGGCCGTGGACACCGGCGCGGCGCTCGCCGTGTGGGATGCGGCGCTGGCCGCCTCCGCCCCGACCGGTCCCGCCGTCTGGATCCACGCGGATCTGCAACCCGGCAACCTGCTGCTCGCGAACGGACGGCTCAGCGCAGTCATCGACTTCGGCTGCATGGGACTGGGCGACGCCGCCGTCGACCTGATCGCGGCCTGGTACCTGCTGCCGGCGCACGCGCGCGGGACCTTCCGTACGGCCCTGAACACCGATGACGCGGCCTGGGCACGGGGGCGTGGCTGGGCGCTGTCGACGGCGCTCGGTGAACTGCGCTACTACCGGGAATCGAATCCCGCCATGGCGGCGATCGCCCGGCACGTCATCCGCGAAGTCCTCGCCGACGACGGGCCCGTGTGATGAGTGGGGCCCTTCGCGTCGGGCGCGGCTGTCGCTCCACCGCCTGACGCGCTGCGCGAAGGCCGCCCGGAACGGATCGAGATCCTCGGGCCGCGGCATGCGCCGCAGTGCAACGGCGCGCGCACGCACCGGACCGTGAACCGGGGGATGCGCCACCCGTAGGTGTCCACCGCTGCCGCGACACCCGGGGGCGAGCCGCAGCCCGCCGCCGCCCCGGTGGAATGCGATCGTGGGCCCGCGGGTTCACAGAGCGACATCGGCACAGAAAGAGCGGAATCATCATGGGCGAGCTGATCCTGATCCGGCACGGCGAGACGGAGTGGTCGCGGTCCGGGCAGCACACGAGCTACACCGATCTGCCCCTGACCGTCCTCGGGGAACGGCAGGCCCGAGCCCTGGCGCCGCTGCTCGCCGACCGGCGGATCGCGCTCACCCTCGTCAGCCCTGCCGTACGCGCCCGGCGCACCGCCGAGCTCGCCGGGCTCGCCGCGCCCCGCATCACACCCGAGCTGCGCGAATGGGACTACGGCGGCTACGAAGGGGTGACCACCGACGAGATCCACCGGACCCGTCCGGACTGGAACCTCTGGACGGACGGGGTCGCCCCCGGACCCGAGGCACATCCCGGTGAGACCCCGGCCGAGGTCGGGGAACGCGCCGACCGGGTGCTGGCCGAAGTCGCGGAGGCGGCCGGGCGGGACGAGGACGAGGACATCGCGCTGGTCGCGCACTCCCATTTCCTGCGCGTGCTCACCGCCCGCTACCTCGGGCTGACGCCGGCCGAGGGCACCCTGTTCCAGCTCGCCACGGGGGCCGTCTCCCGGCTCGGCACCGAGCACGGGAAGCCGGTCATCACGGCGTGGAATGTGACATTGCCCGAGAGCCTGTTCCCCCGGGCCGTTCCGGAGGCCCCGGAACGGGACTGAACGGACCGACGGCCGGTACCCCTCCCCGGGGTACCGGCCGTCGGCCTCGACACAGGTGGAACAGAGGATCAGGAGAGCAACTCCAGTTCCGCCAGCGTGCCTTCACCGGCGAACACCAGGCGGTAGTGCGCGTACGAGCCCGGATCGGTCACCGAGAACACCCTCGTCTGCCTGTCCCAGGCGAACGACTCGGCCGAGCGCTTGTCGAGGTCCTTCCACGTGGTGCCGTCCGATGAGCCCTGGAGGACCCAGCCGCTCGGGGCCCCGGCCGCCTTGTCCGACGTCAGCGTGTACCGGACCGCGTCCGTGGCCGACGGAACCGGCAGGTCCACCGTGGTGACCTTCGCCGAGGTGGCCGACGTGTCGTCGAACAGGGCGCCGTCGCCCTTCAGCACGTCCGCCTGCACCGTCGCCACCTCGTCGTCCGTGGTGATCGAGGTCGGCGCCGCGTCCTTGCCGGTGCCCCACGACGACGGCTTCGGACCCATGTCGAAGTCCAGCACACCGCCCTTGGCCAGCAGGTCGTGCGGCAGTGAAGTGGAGGTCCACTTCTTGCCGTTGACCCGCAGGCCCTGCACATAGATGTTCTGCGCGCTGTTCTTCGGCGCCCTGACGACCAGGTCGCGGCCGTTCTCCAGATGGACCGTGGTCTTCTTGAAGAGCGGGGAGCCGATCGCGTACTCGCCGCTGCCCATCACCAGCGGGTAGAAGCCGAGCGAGGAGAAGAGGAACCAGGCCGACTGCTCGCCGTTGTCCTCGTCGCCGTGGTAGCCCTGCCCGATGTCGCTGCCGGTGTAGAGCCGGCCCAGGACCTCGCGGACCTTCTCCTGCGTCTTCCAGGGCTGCGAGGCCGCGTCGTACATGTAGGTGACGTGGTGCGCGACCTGGTTGCTGTGGCCGTACTGGCCCATCCGAACGTCACGCGCCTCGGTCATCTCGTGGATGACACCGCCGTACGAGCCGACGAACTCCGGGCCGGCCGTCTCCGGCGTGGCGAAGTACGTGTCGAGCTTCTTCGCCAGCCCGGCACGCCCGCCGTACAGGTTCGCCAGGCCCCGGCTGTCCTGCGGGGCGGTGAAGGCGTAGCCCCAGCCGTTGGTCTCCGTGTAGTCGTAGCCCCAGACCCGGGGGTCGTACGTCTCCGACGGGAGCCGCCAGTCGCCCTTGGCGTCCTTGCCCTGGAAGAAACCGGCCTTGTCGTCGAAGAGCCGGACGTAGCTGCGGGCGCGGTTGAGGAAATACTCGGACTCCTCCTTGTAGTGCTGCTTCCTCGTCTTCTCGTAGAGCGCTCGGCCCATCCGTGCGATGCCGTAGTCGTTGAGGTAGCCCTCCAGCGACCAGGACAGGCCCTCGTGGGTGTCGGTGTTCGCGTAACCGGTGAACGGTGACGTCACCATGCCCTTGCGGCCGACGCCCGAGGACGGCGGGACCACCGTGGCGTTCTTCAGTGCCGCGTCGTACGCCGCCTCCGCGTCGAACTTCACGCCCTTGACGTAGGCGTCCGCGAACGCGACGTCCGAGGAGGTGCCGGTCATCAGGTCGGAGTAGCCGGGGGAGGACCAGCGGGAGATCCAGCCGCCGTCCTTGTACTGCTGGACGAAGCCGTCCACCATCTCGCCGGCCCTGTCCGGGGTGAGCAGCGAGTACGCGGGCCACGTCGTGCGGTAGGTGTCCCAGAAGCCGTTGTTGACGTAGACCTTTCCGTCGACGATCTTCGCCCCGGTGTGCGTCGGGGTGTCGGAGCCGACCTGCGGGGAGAACGGGCTGGCGTACTTGTCCTTGCCGCCGACCTTCTCGAAGCCCGAGTTCGGGTACAGGTACAGCCGGTACAGGCTGGAGTAGAGAGTGGTCAGCTGATCGGCCGTGGCACCCTCGACCTCCACCTTGCCCAGGATGTCGTCCCAGGCCCGCTGCGCCCGGTCCTCGACCCGGCCGAAGGAGCGCGAGGCGGGGATCTCGGCGGCCAGGTTCCGCTTCGCCTGGTCGATGCTGATGAGCGAGGTCGCCAGGCGCAGACCGACCGTGCGGTCCTTGCCCGCGTCGAAGCGGAGGTAGCCGGTGACATCGTCGCCACCGCCGCCGGACAGCTTGCCGCTCGCGGTGACCGGGGCGTCGAAGACGCCGTACACGAAGAGCCGGGTGGCGCCGGTCGAGCCGCCGCTCTTCACGTCGGAGAAGCCGGTGAAGGAGCTGGTGGCCGGGTCGAGGGTGAGACCGCCGTCGTTGGAGACGTTGTCGAAGACGATGCTCGCGTCGTCACCGGGGTAGGTGAACCGCATCCGGGCCGCGTGGTCCGACGGCGTCATCTCGGCCTTGAGACCGTTGTCAAATGTCACACCGTAGTAGTGCGGCCTCGCCGTCTCGTTCTCGTGGTGGAACGGCAGCGCACGCGCCGTGCGGGAGGCGTCCGGGGTGCCGTCGGCCGCCGAGGGCATCAGCTGGAAGGTCTGCCGGTCGCCCATCCAGGGGCTAGGTTCATGGCTGGCGCTGAAGGCCTGGAGGGTCGGCAGGTTGTCCTCGTTGTTGCCGCGCGCGTAGTCGTACAGCCAGCTCGTCGAGCCGGCGTTGGTGACCGGTGTCCAGAAGTTGAAGCCGTTCGGGACCGCGGTGGCGGGGAAGTTGTTGCCACGGGAGAAGGCGCCGCTGGAGTTGGTGCCGCGGACCGTCGACGCGTAGTCGGACAGATGCGCGCGGCGCTTCTCGGCGGGCTTCGGGGCGATCTTGATGTCGTCGATCCAGCCCTGGAACTTCGCGGTGCCCTTGGGAGAGTCGTACGCCACCAGGATCCGGTCGACGGTCCTGCCCGCCGCGACCGTGCCGATCGTCGACTCGACCTTGTTCCACTGGTTGACGTACAGCCGCTTGGCGTCGGCCTGGCCCTGCGGGGTCAGCAGGCCGCCGTTGCTGTCGGTGGCCCGCAGATCGCTCAGATACGTGCCGTCCGTGAACGCCAGGTCCACCGCCACGTGCGTCGCCGGGTAGGAGAGGTCGGTCTCGCCCATCTGGGGATAGACCAGATAGGACAGTGAGGTGTCACGGGTGACAGCCGTGTTCACATCGAAGACCTTGTTGTACGAGTAGGCCCGGCCGTCCGCCTTGTGCGTACCGGCGTACCGCAGGGCCTTCTTCCCGCTGAAGCCCGCGCCCGCCTTGGCGGTGGGGGAACCGGCGGGGCCGCGGTCGACCTGGCTGCGCATCTCGTCCGGGGCCGGGGTGGAGGTGTCCCCGTCGGAGAACTGGACGTCGGCGAGCTGGGTCGCGTCCGAGGCGCCGTTGTTCTTCGTGATCCGCAGCCGGAAGTGCTGGTATGCGGTGTCGGACGTGAAATCGTACGACTTCGTCTGGAAGCGCTCGGTGAAGGTCTGACCGGTCCGGGAGTCGAGGTCCTGCCAGTCCTTGCCGTCGGCGGAGCCCTGCAGGGTCCAGTCCTTCGGGTCGCGCTCGTCGTGGTCATTGGCCGAAGTCAGCGCGTACGTCACGACCTTGACCGGTTCGTCCAGATCGAACTCGACCCAGCCGGTGGGCTCGAAGGCCAGCCACTTGGTGCCGGACTCCCCGTCGATCAGGTTCTCCTTGACCTCCCCGCCCCCGGTGTTCTCACCACTGGCGCGGACGTCTGTCACCTTGTCGGTGACATTGCCCGGTATTCCTGCGGAGAAGCCGCCATCGACACCCGATGACCGTTTCTTTCCGTCCGGACCCTCTTCTACGGTGTTGCGCCAGTCCGGCTGCTTTTCGTCCGCTTCGAAGGACGAGCCGAAAGTCCGGTCTCCCGAAGGCGGCCGGCCCTTTTCGTGTGCGCCGGCCGATTGTGCGGCGGCCATGGAGGGCGCGGTCACGACCAGAACGAGTGACGCCGCGATCAGTGCGGCCGTACGGCTTTGTCTCTTGCGAGAACCATGTCGGGGCTGCATGCCGAGCCATTCCTCCCGAGGAGTGCACCTGGACAACGTTGTCAGAGAGATGCGCAAGGTCCAGTAGGGAGCCAAGTGCCGGGATGTGTCAAGGGTGTTGGACGGGAAGCGCAAGCCGAATCGACCGGAATGCGGAAATCGTTACACCCGGGCCAGGAGCATGCGGGGGCCATGTATCCGCGAGGTCTCAACTCGGGAAAGACTGCTGCTCAAACTCGCATTCGATCTTGCTCAGTCGGCCGGAAGTGGACTATACCTGTCGGCGTCCGCACAGCTTTTCGGCGACGCGGGCAAGGGGGACACGGGGGATGGGCCGAGGACAGCACGACGGGTGCATCCGATGCCGGGTCTCCCTGACCCCCCACTGCACATGGCTAGCCTGAAATCAGCACTACCCAAGCGCAACTGACCGCGGTGGCGGGGCCCTTCGCCTGAGGCGAATATCTACGGGCGACCGGTACACACCGCCTGAGTCCTGGAGAAGGCGAGGACTTGAGCATGGGATCGACCTCCGCCCACAAGAATGAGGGCCTTGGCCGTCGCGATGTGATCAAGCGATCGGCCGCACTCGGCCTGATCAGCGTTCCGACGATGGGTTTCCTGTCGGCGTGCGCCAGCGGCGACAGCGGCAGCGACAAGAAGGTCGAGAAGGGCAAGGCCACCAAGGCCAACCCGCTCGGCGTGAACGAGACGGCCCCGCTCGAGGTGGTCATCTTCGACGGCGGCTTCGGCCAGCAGTACGCGATCGACGCGGAGAAGAAGTACAACGCGGCGTTCCCGAAGGCCCCGAAGGTCAAGCACGTCGCGACGCAGAAGATCCAGTCGCAGCTGCAGCCCCGCTTCAACGGCGGCACCCCGCCCGACCTGATCGACAACTCCGGTGCCGAGCAGATGGACATGGGTGTCCTGGTCGGCAAGAAGCAGCTGCTCGACCTGACGCCGCTGATGGACGCCCCGTCCATCGACGACCCGAGCAAGAAGGTCCGCGACACGCTGCGCCCCGGTGTCCTGGAGATGGGTCAGTTCGACGGCGACCCGGTCTGGATCATGTACTACGCGTACACCGTGTACGGCGTCTGGTACTCGCAGACCGCGCTGGAGAAGCTCGACGCGGAGTACCCGGAGGACTGGGACGCCATGCTCGCCCTCTGCGCGAAGGCGAAGAAGCAGGGCATCGCGGGCTGGACGTACGCCGGTAAGTACCCGTACTACCTGCCGTTCTCGCTCTACCCGTTCATCGGCAAGATCGGTGGCCGGGAGGTTCTCGACAAGATCGACAACCTGGAGCCGAACGCCTGGAAGGACCCCGCGGTCAAGGCGGCCTTCGAGGCGTACTACGAGCTGTACAAGAAGGGCTACATCCTCAAGGGCACCCCCGGCCTGACCCACATCCAGTCGCAGACCGAGTGGACCAAGGGCAAGGCGCTCTTCCTCCCGAACGGTTCGTGGGTGGAGAACGAGGCCGCGCCGACCACGCCCAAGGACTTCAAGATGATGGTCGCGGCGCCGTCCAGCCTGGACTCGTCCGACAAGATGCCGTTCGGCACCATCTGGGCGTCCGGCGGCGAGCCCTTCATCGTCCCGGCCAACGCGAAGAACCCCGAGGGCGGCATGGAGCAGCTGCGCATCATGCTCTCCGAGGAGTCCTCGAAGAACTTCACCAAGCAGGTCAAGTCGCTCAGCGCCTTCAACGGCGGCACCGACGGTCTGACCCTGTCGACCGCCATGCAGTCCGGCGTCGACTCGCTGAAGAAGGCCGGCGACAACGTGGTGAACCCGCGTCTGCAGGACTGGTACGTGAAGCTCCAGAAGGAGCAGATCGGCGTCGCCGGTATCGGCGAGATGATGGCCGGCCGCGCGACCCCGGCGGAAGCCATCAAGAAGATCCAGGCCTTCGCCGACGCGGCGGCCAAGGACCAGTCCATCAAGCACTACAAGCACCAGTGAGCAACCGTCACCAGCGGCGGCACCCGCGGAAAGATCGGGGTCGGTAAACGATGCAGCATGGCAAGTACCGTTTCATCGTGGGATTCTTGGTACTCCCACTCGCGTTGTACGCGGTCTTCGTCATTTGGCCGTTCATCCAGTCCATCTACTACTCGTTCACGGACTGGACCGGCCTGAGCCCGGACTTCAAGATGGTCGGGTTCGACAACTACACGAGGATGCTGAAGGACGACATCTTCTGGAAGTCGTTGCAGCACAGCGTGTTGCTTGTGCTGCTGCTGCCGCTGGTGACGCTGGGCCTGGCGCTCTTCTTCGCCTTCATGCTCAATGTCGGAGGCCGACGGCGCAAGAACGCCGCGGTCTCCGGCGTGCGCGGCTCGGGTTTCTACAAGATCGCCTATTTCTTCCCGCAGGTGCTCTCGATCGTCATCGTGGCCCTGCTCTTCCAGTTCGCGTTCAATCCCACCAGCGGGATGCTGAATTCGACACTGAAGACGATCGGTCTCGGCTCCATCCAGCCGGACTGGCTGGGCGACCCGAGTCTCGCGCTGATCTGCGTCATGTCGGTGCTGATCTGGTCGACGGTCGGATTCTTCGTCGTGCTCTTCTCGGCCGGAATGGCGTCCATCCCGAAGGACTTCTACGAGGCGGCGCTCCTCGACGGCGCCAACCGCTTCACCACGTTCTTCAAGATCACGCTTCCGCTGCTCTGGGACACGGTCCAGTCGGGCTGGGTCTACATGGGCATCCTGGCCCTCGGTGTCGAGGCGTTCACCGCCGTGCAGGTCATGACCGTGGGCCCCGGTGGCCCCGACTACTCGACCACCGTCCTGCCGCTGTACGTGTACCAGACGGCCTTCCGCGACGGGCAGGCCGGCTACGCGACGACGATCGGTGTCGGGCTGCTCATCGTCACCATGGCCTTCGCCGCCATCGTGATGCGACTGGGCCGGCGCGATCGGCTGGAGTTCTGATGCTGCGATTCCCGGGAGACGATCCCCGGACCCCCAGCAGGCACCACAGGTCGGCCTCCGTGTCCGGCTCGACAGTACGAGGTGAGTACACGTGAAGACGACTGACACTGCTCCCGCGGCCCCGGCCCCGGACCCGGCCCCGGTGTCCAAGGCGCCCGCGCCCGCCGCCAAGGAGAAGAGCGGCGAGGGCCAGGTCCTCAATGTGTTCTCGCACGGTGTGCTGATCATCTGGGCGATCCTGGTCGTCATGCCGCTGCTCTGGGCGGTGATGGCGTCGTTCAAGACGGACGACTCGATCCTCTCGACGCCGTGGGCGCTGCCCGACAAGCTGCACTTCGAGAACTGGTCGCGCGCCTGGAGCCAGGCGCACATGAGCGACTACTTCTTCAACACCGTCGTGGTGGTGGGCTGCTCGCTCGTCGGCACTCTGCTGCTCGGCTCGATGGCGGCGTACGTACTGGCGCGGTTCGACTTCCCCGGCAACCGCTTCGTCTACTACCTGTTCATCGGCGGGATGAGCTTCCCGATCATCCTGGCGCTGGTCCCGCTGTTCTTCGTCATGAACAACATGGACCTGCTGAACACGCGGCACGGACTGATCATGGTCTACATCGCGTACTCGCTGCCGTTCACCGTCTTCTTCCTCACCTCGTTCTTCCGGACCCTGCCGACCTCGGTGGCGGAAGCCGCGATGCTCGACGGTGCCTCGCACACCCGGACGTTCTTCCAGGTGATGCTGCCGATGGCCAAGCCCGGCCTGATCAGCGTCGGTATCTTCAACTTCCTCGGGCAGTGGAACCAGTACATGCTGCCGACGGTGCTCAACACCGAGCCCAAGTACCGGGTGCTCTCCCAGGGGCTCGTCGAACTGGCCACCAGCCAGGGGTACAAGGGCGACTGGTCCGGTCTCTTCGCCGGTCTGGTGATGGCGATGCTGCCGGTCCTCGCGGCCTACATCATCTTCCAGCGCCAGGTCGTCGCCGGCCTCACCGCGGGTGCGGTGAAGTAGCCGCCCGGCACCACCGTCCCCGTACACACGAACCGCCCGTCGGCCACACGCCGGCGGGCGGTTCGCGCGTGCTCGGGACGGCCGTCCCGAGTGTTCATCCGAGGCTTCGCTTGCTCAAGGTCTTGACGGGGAGTGCCGCAAAACGCTCAGCTTAGAGTTCACATGTTAGAGAAAACGGTAGGAGTGAGAGAGTCGATGGAGACTCCGGGGTCGCAGACATCTCTGCATCGCGCCAACCTTGAGCGGGTCGTGCGTGCGGTACGCATGGCCGGTTCGCTCACCCAGGCGGAGATCGCACGGAGCACCGGCCTGTCAGCGGCCACCGTCTCCAACATCGTTCGTGAACTGAAGGATGGAGGCACGGTCGAGGTCACCCCCACCTCGGCGGGCGGCCGCCGGGCCCGCAGCGTCTCGCTCAGCGGTGACGCGGGCATCGTGATCGGCGTCGACTTCGGCCATACGCACCTGCGGGTGGCGGTCGGCAACCTCGCCCACCAGGTGCTCGCCGAGGAGGCCGAGCCGCTGGACGTCGACGCCTCGTCCGCGCAGGGGTTCGGACGGGCGGAACAACTGGTCAGGCGGCTGATCGAGACGACCGGGATCGCTCCGGACAAGGTGATCGGGGTGGGGCTCGGTGTACCCGGCCCGATCGACGTGGAGTCCGGCACACTGGGCTCCACGTCGATCCTGCCGGGCTGGACGGGCATCAACCCCAGCAAGGAACTGGAGGGCCGGCTCGGTGTGCCGGTGTACGTCGACAACGACGCCAACCTCGGGGCGCTCGGCGAGCTGGTGTGGGGGAGCGGCCGGGGCGTCAAGGACCTCGCGTACATCAAGGTGGCCAGCGGGGTCGGCGCCGGTCTGGTGATCGACGGGCGCATCTACCGGGGTCCGGGCGGCACGGCCGGCGAGATCGGGCACATCACGCTCGACGAATCGGGCCCGGTCTGCCGCTGCGGCAACCGAGGCTGCCTGGAGACCTTCACCGCCGCCCGGTACGTCCTGCCGCTGCTCCAGCCCAGCCACGGGCCCGATCTCACCATGGAACGGGTGGTCCAGCTGGCCCGCGAGGGCGATCCGGGCTGCCGCCGGGTGATCGGCGACGTCGGGCGGCACATCGGCAGCGGGGTGGCCAACCTCTGCAATCTGCTCAACCCCAGCCGGGTGGTCCTCGGCGGATCGCTCGCCGAGGCGGGCGAGTTGGTGCTCGCGCCGATCCGCGACTCGGTCTCGCGCTACGCCATTCCGAGCGCCGCCCGGCAGCTCTCGGTGCTGCCCGGGGCGCTGGGCGGCCGGGCCGAAGTCCTGGGCGCACTGGCCCTGGTGCTCAGCGAGATGGGGGATTCGACCCTTTTGGAGAGCACCATGCCGAAGAGCACTCCTGCCTTCACTTAGATAACGAATGGCACCGTTGTCATCTCGTTAAGGATTTACTCCTTGACGCTGACGTTGCAGCCGAGTTGACTGCCAGCCACCTCGGCCGCAACGTTGCGGCCTCGTCAGGGAGGCAACCCGAAATGAACGCAACGACGCGACGCATCGTCATAGGCACGGCCGCACTCTCCATGGCCGTCTCCCTCGCGGCGTGTGGCAAGGCCGGTGACGACAAGGACTCCGGCAGCGGCGGCGACGGCAAGACCATCGGCCTGCTCCTGCCGGAGAACAAGACCACGCGATACGAGACGTTCGACCGCCCCATCATGGAGGCGAAGATCAAGGCGCTGTGCTCCGACTGCGAGGTCAAGTACAACAACGCCGCGCAGGACAGCGAGACCCAGAAGAAGCAGTTCGACGCGCTCGTCACGCAGGGTGTGAAGGTCATCATCCTGGACACCGTCGACTACAAGGCCGCGAAGTCCTGGGTCCAGCAGGCCGCGAAGAAGGACGTCAAGGTCGTCGCGTACGACCGTCTCGCCGAGGGTCCGATCTCCGCCTATGTGTCGTACGACAACGAGAAGATCGGCCAGCTCCAGGGCGAGGCACTGGTCAAGGCGATGGGCGCCAAGGCCAAGGACAGCAACGTTGTCATGATCAACGGCTCGCCGACCGACCCGAACGCCCCCTTCTTCAAGAAGGGCGCGCACAGCGTCCTCGACAAGCAGGTCAAGAAGGTCGTCTACGAGCAGGACATCCCGGACTGGTCGGCGGACGAGGCCAACAAGAAGATGGGAGCGGCCATCGACTCCCTGGGCAAGGACGGCTTCCAGGGCGTCTACTCCGCCAACGACGGCATGGCCGGCGGCATCATCACGGCCCTGAAGAAGCAGGGCGTGAAGGTTCCGGTCGGCGGTCAGGACTCCGAGCTCGCCGGTCTGCAGCGCATCCTCGCGGGCGAGCAGTCCTTCTCGATCTACAAGCAGATCAAGCCGGAGGCCGAGACCACCGCCGAGATCGCCGTCCGGCTGCTCAAGGGCGAGAAGTTCGACGACCTGGCCCCGGTCAAGGTCGACAGCCTCTCGGGCGAGTTCAAGGGCACCCCGTCCAAGCTGTACGACGCCTCGGTCGTGACCAAGGAGAACATCGCCTCCACGATCGTCGCCGACAAGGTCTACAAGGTCGAGGAGATCTGCACCGCCCAGTACAAGGCGGCCTGTGACGCCGCCGGCATCAAGTAAGCCACCGCCGGCAAGCGTCACCCCGGTCCGGTCCGGCACCCGCCCCGTCCAATGCCCCGCAAGCAAGGGGCGGGCGCCGGACTTCTCACCGGTTCCGGACCGCCCACCGGTCCCGGGCCACTCACAGGTCCCGGGGCTCTCGGCGGTCTTGACCTCATGCCGGTTTTGGACCGATCACCGGCCCCGGACTTCCCACCGGCTCCGGTCCTCGGCGCGCGGTCGTCCCCCGGCGACGGCGCTCTCCAGGACAGCCCCCCGGAGCCCTCCCGGCCCCCGGTGGTCCGGCGACCGGCACTGCCCCTGTGCTCAGCAGCACCATCCCCGCCGGTCAGGCGGCGAAGGAGATGATTCACGTGTCCGCTACGCCCGTGCTGGCGTTGCGCGGAATCTCCAAGCGGTTCGGCGCCGTCCAGGCGCTCACCGATGTGGACCTGGAGATCCGCTCCGGCGAAGTGGTCGCCCTGGTCGGCGACAACGGCGCCGGCAAGTCGACCCTCGTCAAGACCATTTCGGGTGTCCACCCGATCGACGAAGGCGCCATCGAGTGGGAGGGCGCACCGGTCCGCATCAACCGGCCGAACGACGCCCAGGAGCTCGGAGTCGCCACCGTCTACCAGGACTTGGCGCTCTGCGACAACCTCGATGTGGTCGCCAACCTCTTCCTCGGCAGCGAACTGCGCAAGGCCTCCGTCCTCGACGAGATCGGGATGGAGAAGCGCGCCAAGGAACTGCTCGACACGCTGTCCATCCGGATACCCAGCGTCCGTATCCCGGTCGCCTCGCTCTCCGGCGGTCAGCGCCAGGTCGTGGCCATCGCCCGCGCGCTGATCGGTGACCCCAAGGTCGTCATCCTCGACGAGCCGACCGCCGCCCTCGGCGTCGAGCAGACCGCCCAGGTCCTCGACCTCGTCGAGCGGCTGCGCGAGCGCGGCCACGGCGTCATCCTCATCAGCCACAACATGGCCGACGTGCGCGCCGTCGCCGACAAGGTGGCAGTGCTGCGGCTGGGCCGCAACAACGGAGTCTTCGACGTGGCGACCACGTCCCACGAGGAGATCATCTCCGCGATCACCGGTGCCACCGACAATGCCGTCACGCGCCGCCAGGCACGCACAGCCACGAAGGAGGACGCGAAGTGAGCGACCTCGCCAAGACCCCCGAGACCTCCACCGAGAAGCCCGCCACCGAGAAGTCCGCCGCGGCGGTACCGGAGGCCGAGCCGTCGGCGGCCCCGCTGCCCGCGGTCGACCCGCGCCTGCTCGTCCGCGAGGAGGGATTCAAGGGCTACTGGTCCGAGTTCACCCGCAAGGTGCGCGGCGGCGAGCTCGGCTCCCTGCCGGTCCTGGTCGGCCTGATCGTCATCGCGATCGTCTTCCAGTTCCAGAACAGCAACTTCCTCTCCGCCAGCTCCATCGCCAACGTCGCCGTCTACAGCTCCGGCCTCGGCATCATGGCGGTCGGCATCGTCTTCGTGCTGCTGCTCGGCGAGATCGACCTGTCCGTCGGTTCGGTCGCCGGTGTCGGTGCGGCCGTCTGGGCCGTGCTCAGCGTGAACCACGGCTGGAACGACTGGTCGGCGGTGCTCGTCGCGGTGCTCACCGGCATGGTGCTCGGCGCGCTGCACGGCTTCTTCTTCGCCAAGATCGGGGTGCCGGCCTTCGTCGTCACCCTGGCCGGTTTCCTCGGCTGGAGCGGTCTGCAGGAGTGGATGATGGGCGGTGAGGGCTCGATCAACACGCCGTCCGGCAGCATCGTCGAGAACCTCACCAACTACTTCTTCGAGGACAAGGCCGTCGCGTACGGTGTCGCCCTGGTCGCCGTCCTCGCCTACGCCGCCTCGCTCCTGATGGACAGCCGGCGCCGCAGGGCCGCGGGCCTGCCCGCCCGTCCCACCACCGAGGTCCTGCTCCGCACGGGCATCGTCGCGATCCTCTGCTTCGCCGTCGCGTACGTCCTGAACGAGCCCTCCGGTGCCCGCGGCCTGCCGCTGGCCCTGGTGATCTTCCTCGCCGTGCTGGTCGTCGCGGACTTCGTGGCCCGCCGGACCACCTTCGGCCGTCAGGTCTTCGCGGTCGGCGGCAACCCGGAGGCGGCACGCCGCGCAGGCATCAGCGTCGACCGGATCCGGATCATCGTCTTCGCGCTCTCCGGAATGCTGGGCGCCTTCGGCGGCCTGTTCATCGCCAGCCTCTCCGGCGGCGCCACCAAGAGCGTCGGCGGCGGCAACACCCTGATGCTGGTCATCGCGGCCGCCGTCATCGGCGGCACCAGCCTCTTCGGCGGCCGGGGCAAGGTCTGGTCCGCGCTGCTCGGCATGATCGTGATCCAGTCGATCCAGCAGGGCCTGAACATGATCGGGATGGCCAACGCCATCCAGTACATGATCACCGGCGCGGTGCTGCTGGCCGCCGTGGTCATCGACTCGGTCTCCCGCCGCACGCAGAAGACCGCGGGCCGCGCGTAGGAAGCCCTGCGCGGGACCCCGGATATCACACCCGCACCGGAGAGTGCCCCGCGCCCCGACGGGGCGCCGGGCACAG
>NZ_JBHXTM010000010.1:131898-187479 GCF_042677325.1 Streptomyces sp. NPDC127117 | reverse complement strand
TGCAACGTCGCACCGATGTCCGACGTACGCGTCGTGGTCATCGACTGCACCGACACCGGCGCGTCCCCGCCCACCGCAACCGACCCGACCTGGATCTTGCGGCTGACCCTACGGTCGGCGAGCTTGGTCGGAACGGACGGAATTCCGAGAGAAATCGCAGTCATGCGCTGAGCATCCCCAAGGTGTGGATCAAGGTCCCGAGATCGGCGGGCTCCGGCCTTCGAGGTTACGGCACCGGAGGCGGCCCGGAGCACACCGCGTACGGGAGTGCCGCGTACGGCGACGGCCCGGACACACACTGTGTGCCGGGCCGTCACTCGTGGTGCACGAGGTGCTCGGTGGGTCAGGAGATCTTGACCGGATTCACGATGTCGGCGACGAGCACCAGCAGCGTGAAGCAGATGAAGACTCCGGCGACGACATAGGCGACCGGCATCAGCTTGGCCACGTCGAACGGGCCCGGGTCGGGGCGCCGGAAGACCCGGGCCAGATTGCGGCGCAGGGCCTCCCAGAGCGCTCCGGCGATGTGCCCGCCGTCGAGCGGCAGCAGCGGGAGCATGTTGAAGAGGAACAGCGACAGGTTGAAGCCGGCCAGCAGGAACAGCATCATCGCGATCTGGTTCTGCGCCGGTACGTCCAGCGTCATCACCTCGCCGCCGATCCTGGCCGCGCCGACCACACCGACCGGGGAGTCCGCCGCCCGTTCGCCGTCACCGAAGGCCGCGTCCCACAGGCCCGGGATCTTGGACGGGAGGGCGATGATCGAGTCGACTCCGTTCTCGATCATGTCTCCCATGCGGACGACCGAGTCACCGAAGGAGAGCGGGACGATCTCGGTCTGCGCAGCGAAGCCGAGATAGCCGGCCTCGACGTACTCGCCTGCGATCACCTCGCCCTTGGAGTCCTTCTTCGCGACCAGGTTCTTCTCCAGCACCGCGTGCAGGGTCTTCTCCTGGCCGTCGCGCCGGACCGTGATGGTGGCGGGGCCTGTGGTGTCGCGGATCCTGTCGGAGAGCGTGGCCCAGTCGTCGACCTTCTGGCCGTCGAAGGCGACGATCGTGTCGCCCTTCTTGAGTCCCGCCGCCAGTGCGGGCGAGACGGGGTCGGACTTCTTGCACTTGTCGCGGTTCTCGCTCTGGTCGATCACGCACTTCTGGACGCCGGCCACCTCGGTGGTCTGGGTCTGGAAGCCGAAGGTCATCGCCACGCCCAGGAAGATCGCGACGGCGAGGACCAGGTTCATGAACGGTCCGGCGAACATCACGATGACGCGCTTCCAGGGCTTGCGCGTGTAGAAGAGGCGCTTCTCGTCGCCCGGTTCGAGCTCCTCGAAGGCGGCGGACCTGGCGTCCTCGATCATGCCGCGCCAGGGCGAGGTGGACCGCGCCTCCAGGCGCCCGTCCGGGCCGGGCGGGAACATGCCGATCATGCGGATGTAGCCGCCGGCCGGGATGGCCTTGATCCCGTACTCGGTGTCGCCCTTCTTCCGGGACCAGACCGTCGGCCCGAAGCCGACCATGTACTGGGGGACGCGAATGCCGAAGAGCTTCGCGGTCGACAGGTGCCCCAGCTCGTGCCAGGCGATCGAGAACAGCAGACCGATGGCGAAGACGACGATGCCCAGAATCGTCAGCAGGACCGTCGTAATACTCATGCGCGCGCCTCCGCTGTCGCTTTCGCCGAGAGTTCACGGGCCCGGGCGCGTGCCCAGGTCTCCGCTTCCAGGACGTCTGCGACCGTGAGCGAAGTTCCCGTGGCGGGGGTGCCGTGTTCGGCCACCACCGCCGTGACCGTATCCATGATTCCGTTGAACGGCAGCCGTCCTGCGAGGAATGCGTCGACACACTCCTCGTTGGCGGCGTTGAAGACGGCCGGTGCGGTGGCGCCGAGGGTACCGACGTGCCTGGCCAGACCCACGGACGGGAAGGCCTCCTCGTCGAGCGGGAAGAACTCCCAGGTGGACGCCTTCGACCAGTCGAAGGCGGGCGCGGCGTCCGGTACGCGCCGGGGCCAGCCGAGGCCGATGGCGATCGGGCCGCACATGTCCGGGGGCGTGGCCTGGGCGAGGGTGGAGCCGTCGGTGAACTCCACCATGGAGTGGACGTACGACTGGGGGTGGACCACGACCTCGATCCGGCCGAACGGGATGTCGTAGAGGAGATGCGCCTCGATGACCTCCAGTCCCTTGTTGACCAGGGTGGCGGAGTTGATCGTGATGACCGGGCCCATGGCCCAGGTCGGGTGGGCGAGGGCCTGCTCGCGCGTGACGCCCGCCAGTTCGCTCCTGGTCCGCCCGCGGAAGGGGCCGCCGGAGGCGGTGACGACGAGCTTGCGTACGTCGGCGCGGGTGCCGGCGCCCAGTGCCTGGAAGAGCGCGGCGTGCTCGGAGTCGACCGGGATGATCTGGCCGGGCTTCGCCAGCGCCTTGACCAGCGGGCCGCCGACGATCAGCGACTCCTTGTTGGCCAGGGCAAGCGTGCGGCCCGCTTCGAGCGCGGCGAGGGTGGGGGCGAGTCCGATCGAGCCGGTGATTCCGTTGAGCACGGTGTGGCAGTCGCTCGCCGCCAGCTGCGTGGCCGCGTCGGGCCCTGCCAGGATCTCGGGGAGCGGCTCGCCCGTCCCGTACTGCTCCCGCAGCGCCTCGCGGAGGGCCGGTACGGCGTCCGGTGCGGCGACGGCGACGGTACGCACCCGCAGTTGACGCGCCTGCTCGGCGAGGAGGGCGACCCGTCCGCCCGCGGCGGAGAGCCCGGTGACCCGGAAGAGGTCGGGGTTGCGCAGCACCAGGTCGATGGCCTGGGTGCCGATGGATCCGGTCGAGCCGAGGATGACGAGATCCCGGCGGCCTTCCGCGGCGTCGAAGACGAGGTGCGGGTCGGCGAGGGGGGCAGGGCTGTCGCTCATGCCCCCCATTGTTGCCGCATCGTCTGTGTGTGTGGACAGTGCGTCCCGTACACCGGGGCATTCCGGCCGCACGGGGCACGTCGGCGGATGGACGTGCCCCGACCGGCGGCGGGTGGTTCAGCGGACGGTCCGGTGGACGTTCTCCCTGGTGGACGGACCCGGGGTGGCGTCGGCGATCCAGGGGCCTTCGCCGCTCGGGTCGATGACGCCTTCTTCCAGCCAGGTGTACGCGCCGGACAGGACGCCGTCGACCAGGCGCCGGTCCAGGTCGTCGGTGTTGGACCACAGGCGGGTGAAGAGTTCCTCGACGCGGACCCGGGACTGGTGGCAGAACACGTCGGCGAGCCGGTAGGCCTCGCGTCCGTGGTCGTCCGAGGAGCGCAGCAGTTCGGCGCGGACGCAGGCGGCGCTCATCGCGAAGAGTTCGGCGCCGATGTCGACGATCCGGCCGAGGAAGCCCTGTTTGGTCTCCATCCGGCCCTGCCAGCGCGACATGGCGTAGAAGGTGGAGCGGGCCAGTCTGCGCGAGGCGCGTTCCACGTAGCGCAGGTGGGCGGACAGGTCGGGATGGCCGGGCGGGTTGAACTCCCTGTACGTGCGCGGCAGTTGTCCCGGTCCCGCGACGAGTCTGGGCAGCCAGCGGGCGTAGAACCCGGCCGCGTTCGCGCCTGCCTTCGCCTTGGCGGAGAGGGGTTTTTCGGGGTCGATGATGTCCCCGGCGACCTTCAGATGGGCGTCGACGGCCTCGCGGGCGATCAGCAGGTGCATGATCTCGGTGGAGCCCTCGAAGATCCGGTTGATCCGCAGGTCGCGCAGGAGCTGTTCGGCGGGTACGGCCCGCTCGCCTCGGGCGGCGAGGGAGTCGGCGGTCTCGAAGCCGCGTCCGCCCCGGATCTGGACGAGTTCGTCGGCCATCAGACAGCCCATCTCGGAGCCGTACAGCTTGGCCAGGGCCGCTTCGATGCGGATGTCGTTGCGGTTCTCGTCCGCCATCTGGGAGGCGAGGTCGACCACCGCTTCCAGGGCGAAGGTGGTCGCGGCGATGAAGGAGATCTTGGCCCCGACGGCCTCGTGCCGGGCGACCGGCCTGCCCCACTGCTCACGGACACCGGACCATTCACGGGCGATCTTCAGGCACCACTTCCCGGCGCCGACGCACATGGCGGGCAGCGAGAGCCGTCCCGTGTTGAGCGTGGTGAGGGCGATCTTGAGGCCGGCGCCCTCGGGGCCGATGCGGTTGGCGGCCGGGACCTTGACCCGGTGGAAGCGGGTGACGCCGTTCTCCAGGCCGCGCAGGCCCATGAAGGCGTTGCGGTTCTCGACGGTGATGCCCGGGGAGTCCGCCTCGACGACGAAGGCCGTGATGCCGCCCTTGTGGCCTTCCGACTTCGGTACCCGGGCCATCACGACGAGCAGGTCGGCGACGACACCGTTGGTCGTCCAGAGCTTCACCCCGTCGAGGATGTAGTCCGGCCCGTCCGGGACGGCCGAGGTGGCGAGCCGGGCCGGGTCGGAGCCGACGTCCGGTTCGGTGAGGAGGAACGCCGAGATGTCGGTACGGGCCAGCCTGGGCAGGAAGGTGTCCTTCTGCTCCTGGCTGCCGAAGATCTTCAGCGGCTGGGGCACACCGATGGACTGGTGGGCGGAGAGGAGCGCGCCGAGGGCCGGGCTCACGGAGCCGACCAGGGCGAGGGCCTTGTTGTAGTAGACCTGGGTGAGGCCGAGGCCGCCGTACTTCGGGTCGATCTTCATCCCGAGCGCGCCGAGCTCCTTGAGGCCGCTGATCACCTCGTCGGGGATTCTCGCCTCGCGCTCGATCAGGGCGCCGTCGATCCTCGTCTCGCAGAACTCGCGCAGCCGGGAGAGGAACGCCTCGCCGCGCCGGACGTCGTCGGCGGGCGGCAGCGGATGCGGATGGATCAGGTCCAGCCGGAAGCGCCCGAGGAAGAGTTCCTTGGCGAAGCTGGGCTTGTGCCAGTCCTGTTCGCGTGCGGCCTCGGCCACTTGGCGCGCTTCGCGCTCGGTGACACGGGGCGTGTTCTTCGGTGCGGATGGTGCGGACATGAGGAGCTCACCTCGCCGCTCAGGGGTGGGCGGACGCGGCCGGTCCGCGTGGCTGCGCCCGCACGGGCGCCCAGCGGTACCAACCGGCTCTACTCGTCCGTATGTACCCGATTCCCGGCACACCCACCAACCCCCGGACGCCGATCGGGTCGGGGGCCACTCCACTGACCGGCCCGCGGTGGCGGACTCGGCGGAAACATGGAGATGGCCTGAACCCCCGCACAGTGGGTTCAGGCCATCCCGCTGTCGCCTGCTGTCGTGCTGTCCAGGCGGAACACAGGCGACGTCGGTGGATCGGTCTCGATCCGGTTCGCGGACTACAGGGCGAGGCCGGTGAGGACCAGCACGCGCTCGTAGGTGTAGTCGTCCATGGCGTAGCGGACGCCCTCGCGGCCGACGCCGGACTCCTTGGCGCCGCCGTACGGCATCTGGTCCGCGCGGTAGGAGGGGACGTCACCGATGATCACGCCGCCGACCTCAAGGGCGCGGTGGGCGCGGAAGGCGGTCTGCAGGTCGTGCGTGAACACGCCTGCCTGCAGGCCGTACTTGGAGGAGTTGACGGCCTCGAACGCCTCGGCCTCGCCGTCCACCTTCTGCACGGACAGCACCGGTCCGAAGACCTCCTCGCAGGAGAGGGTGACGTTGTCCGGGAGCTCGGCGAGCACGGTCGGCGCGTAGGTGGCGCCGTCGCGCTTGCCGCCGGTGAGCAGCTGGGCACCGGCCCCGACGGCCTCGTCGACCCAGGACTCGACGCGCTTGGCGGCGTCCTCGCTGACCAGCGGGCCGACGTCGGTGGCGGCGTCCGACGGGTCGCCGGTGACCTGGGCCTCGACGGCCGCGACGATCTTCGGGAGCAGCCGGTCGTAGACCGAGGCGTCCGCGATGACGCGCTGCACCGAGATGCAGGACTGGCCGCCCTGGTAGTTGGAGAAGGTCGCGATCCGGGTCGCGGCCCAGTCCAGGTCCTGGTCCGAGGCGTAGTCGCCGAGGACGACCGCCGCGCCGTTGCCGCCGAGCTCCAGGGTGCAGTGCTTGCGGGGCACCGACTCCAGGATCGAGTAGCCGACCGGGCCGGACCCGGTGAAGGAGATGACCGGCAGGCGCTCGTCCTGGACCAGGGCAGGCATGCGGTCGTTGGGGACGGTCAGCACGGACCACGAACCGGCCGGGAGGTCGGTCTCGGCCAGCAGCTCGCCGAGGATCAGCGAGGAGATCGGCGTGGCCGGGGCGGGCTTCAGGATGATCGGCGCGCCGACGGCGATGGCCGGGGCCACCTTGTGGGCGCTCAGGTTCAGCGGGAAGTTGAACGGCGCGATGCCGAGGACCGTGCCGCGCGGGAAGCGGCGGGTCAGGCCGAGCCGGCCGGTGCCGCCGGCGTCGGTGTCCAGGCGCTGGGCGTCGCCGCCGTTGAAGCGGCGGGCCTCCTCCGAGGCGAACCGGAACACGGAGACGGCGCGGCCGACCTCGCCGCGGGCCCACTTGATGGGCTTGCCGTTCTCGGCGGAGATCAGCTGGGCGATCTCCTCGGTGCGCTCCACCAGACGCCGTACGACGTGGTCGAGTGCGGCGGCCCGGACGTGGGCCGGGGTCGCGGCGAACTCCTCGCGCACGGCGTGCGCGGCCGCGACGGCGTCCTCGATCTGGGCGTCGGTCGGCACGCTGACGGTGCCGACGAGACGGCCGTCCCAGGGGTTGGTGACGTCGAAGCTGTCCTCGCCGGTGGCCTGGCGGCCGGCGAGCCAGAAGGCGTGGGTGGAGGTCATGGAGGTTCCGGCCCTTCGGAGCGGTGGGGGTTTCCTGCCCCCACCGTAGGGCCGCACGGCCGTCCTGGCGTTTGTCCGGGGTGGAGCAGTGCGCGGCGGGGACGCTCCGGTTTGTCGGATGCGGCCGGAACACATGGTTCCGGTGCGAGGTCACGCCTCCGGTGCCGACGGGGTGCTGGTCGCCTTCAGCGCCAGCCACAGCTCCATCCGGACATCCGGGTCGTCCAGCGAACGGCCCAGGATCTCCTCGACCCGGCGCATCCGGTAGCGCAGGGTGTGGCGGTGCACCCCCAGGTCCGCGGCGGCCGCGTCCCACTGGCCGTGGTGGGCGAGCCAGGCGCGCAGCGAGGCGACGAGGTCGCCGCGGCCCTTGGCGTCGTGCTCGTGCAGGGCGCGGAGCATTCCGTCGGCGAAGGCCCGTACCGCGTCGTCGGCGAGCAGCGGGAGCACCGAGCCGGCCGCCAGCTCCTCGTGCTCGACCAGTGCCCTGCCCCGGCGGCGGGCCACCGACAGGGCCTGCTCGGCCTGCTTGTACGCGGCGGAGACGGCGATCGGGCCGGCCGGTGCGGAGAGGCCCACGGTCACCTGGTCCTCCTCCGGCTTGGCCCCTTCGGCGGGCACCCGCGCCTCCTGGGCCTCCGCGTACGCCGTGCAGGCGGCGACCGCGGCGCCGCCGTCCGCCGCCAGGACGACGAGCCGGTCGCCCTCGGGAACGGTCAGCAGGGTCTCGCCGGTCCGCAGCGCCGCCGCCTCCATCGCCTCGCCGAGCGACGCCGGGGCGGCCGGGTCGGTCCCCTCCGCGATGAGCAGCCGGAACGGGGCGTCGAGCAGCCCCCCGTACAGGTCCCCGGCGACGGCCCGGGCGTGGTCCGGCTGGCCGGCGAGCAGCATTCGCAGCACCGCCGCGCCGAGGCGCTGTTCGGCGCCCTGGAGGGACCGGGAGCGGGCGGTTATCAGGGTCAGCAGGGCGACGGCCGAGTGCACGGCGTACCGGTCGGCGGTGCCGAGCGCCGCTCCGGTGCCGACGGCCAGCGCTCCCCTGCCCAGGCGGCCGGTGCCCAGGGACTGGAGTTCGACCCGGTCGTCGGTGTCGCCGACGACGATGCTGGCGGGGGCCGGGCGGTCCCGCAGCCGTTCCACGTCGGGGGTGAGCCGGGCGGCGCGGCGGGCGGCCCATTCGGGGGCGGCGGCGACGACCTGGCCGGCCGCGTCGTACAGCGCGGCCCAGCCGTCGAGGTGTGCGGCGAGCCGGGTGAGGAGTTCGCCGGGTCCGTCGCCCGCGAGGGCGGCCCTGGTCAGTTCCCGCTGCACCTCGAACCCGGCGGTCACGGCCCGGTACTGTTCCTCGGCGATCGCCGAGGAGACGGCCTTGGCGATGGCGATGAAGGGGGTGCGGCGGGGCACTTCGAGGAGCGGCAGCCCCGCTTCCTCGGCCGCGTCGATCAGTGCCTGCGGCAGTTCGTCGTAGTTGACGCCGACGGCGAAGCCCAGGCCGACGACCCCTGCCCCGGACAGCCGCCGCACGTAGCGCCGCATCGCCTCGGGGTTCTCGGCGTCGAGGTTGGTGGCGGTGACGAGCAGGAACTCGCCGCCCTCCATGTACGGAACAGGGTCGGTCAGCTCGCTGGCGTGCGCCCAGCGCACGGGGGCGTCGAGCCGGTCCGCTCCCGCACGCACGGTGAGTTTGAGCGCCGAATGCTGGACGAGCGAGGCGAGAGTGAGGGGCATGGGGACCGCTGGACCTCGGGGAGTCGATTTTCGCCGTCCCGTATGAACGGCTCCTGCCAATTCTGCCAGAGCGGCAGGGTCCGGCATGACCGCGACCAGCGGCCCGGGGTGCGGGGCGCACCCCGGGCCGCTCAGCGGTTCAGGTCCACCAGCAGCGGGGGCACGTGCGCGCCGTCGACCGTCGTCACGGAGAGCACCGCGTGGCCCGCGGGCAGCTCGTACGCCAGCGCGGAGGCGGACCAGCGTTCGCGCTCCACCTGCCGCACGGTGACCGCGTCCACGGTGACCGCCTTGCCGGTGGCGAGCTTGCGCAGCGCGTGCATGGCGCGGGTGAACGGCTGGTCGGCGAAGACGCCGTGCTGGGCCACCTCGCGGACGGAGACCCATTCCTTGCCCCAGGCCTCCGAGAACCGCTTCCCGTCCCAGGTGGTGGCGCCCGAGAGGATCATGCCGCAGCCCACCGCGCCCAGCAGGGCCGAGTGCAGCCCCTCGGGAACGTCGTCGAGGGTCCGCAGCGCCAGTACGGCACCGGCGTTCACCGACCGGAGCCGCCGCAGTCCCTGGACGGTCTCGGCGGTGACCGTGTGCGTCGCGTCGTCCAGCACCAGGCAGGTGAAGACCGACCGGTCGGGGCGGGCCGCGGCGATCGCGTTGAACTGTGTGAGGACGAGCCGGGCCAGCACCCGGGAGGCCCCGGCGTGGGCACGTTCCGGGAGGTCGATCCGGACCCTGAGCGGGTGCTGTCCCAGGGAGCGGAGCGAGAAGGGCCGGGCCTCCTCCCCGGTGGCGAAGAACCCGGCGAACGCGGGCCGGTCCAGGAGTGCGACGCGGTCGGCCAGCACCGCCGCGGGGTCTCCCGCGCCGCCGGTCTGCCGGGTCCGGGCGTCCAGCTCGCGGAGCATGGCCGAGTGGCCGCCGTCCGCCAGGGCGCGTCGCAGCTCGCCGACGGCGGACTCGTCCCCGGCGAGCAGTTCCCGCAGCTCCGGCACCGCCGGGAAGCAGCCGTGGACGGCCCGGTAGGGGCCGAGCAGCTGCCCGAGGGCCAGGGCCGCGCGCCGTCCGTCCAGGCCGGGCACGTCCCCGGCGAGCCCTTCCGCGAGGGTGGCGGCGGCCTCGTCCGGGTCGGTCGACCCCCCGTACAGATCGAAGTCGTGGACGGAAGAGGGGTCGCCGATCTTCACCACGACGTCGTACGCGTCGTCGGGGCCGAGGGCCGCCCCCGCGGCGCCCACCGCGAGCACCGCCGCCCTGCCGGTCAGGGCCTGGAGGGCCAGCGTCTCGACGACCGGCCGCACCAGCCGCGCCGTCTTGCCCGCGCCGGGCGGCCCGACCGCCAGCAGGGAGGTGCCGAGGAGGGCGGGGTCCAGGGCCATGCCCGAACCCCTGCGGGCGTACGGGTTGCGTTCGTCGTCCGCGCAGTCACCGATCCGGACCTGGCCGGCCAGCAGATCGTGCCGGGCGGTCCGCAGCGGAAGGTCCCGGCTGCCCGACGGGTGCAGGAAGGCGTCGGCCCCCTGGCGCACGACCGCCTCGTCGAAGGACGCCGGGCCGTCGTGACGGGTCCGCGCCCGCTCCCAGGCATGGGTCAGGCGCACGCAGTCCACGTCGTTCAGGCGCCCGGCCCGGACGGCGGCGGTGAGCACGTCCGCCGCCTCCACGCGTCCTGCGGCGCGAAGCTGCGGCCAGTTCGCCGCGTCCGTCCCGGTCTCCGGGGCTGTGGCGGGAGACGGGGCCGGCTCCTCCCCCGGGGACGTGGCGGCCCGGCCGGCCGCGCGCTCCCGCAGGGCGGTGCGCCACTGCCCGATCCGGGCGAACGGCCACACGACCCCGGCGATGACCAGCGCGTACGCCCCGTAGGCGACCGCGGCCGCCAGGTACTCGTTGCCGCCGCCCTGCAGCCAGCTCTGCGGGATCAGGTACAGCACGACGTCGAGCAGTGGCACCTTGCCGCTCCAGACCAGCCACAGCGCGAGCAGGGCCCCGAAGCCCGAGAGCGTCAGCCGGGCACGCTCCGGGCGGGGGCCCGCCCAGTAATGGAAGAGCCCGGCCCAGTGTCCGACGCGGGCGGCCCACAGCCCCGCGATCAGCACCAGCAGCTGGCTGTAGAGCGTCTCGATGCTGTACGCGGCGGCCGGGACGGACCCGGCCCGCAGGGTGTCGAAGAACCACCAGCTGCCCGGTGTGACCGCCTCCAGGGGCACCTTCACGTACGGGATCCGGAAGTCCGCCAGCAGCGCCCAGATCACCAGCCAGAGCACCAGGGCGATCAGCGGCCCGAGCAGGGAGGGTCGCGGCGGCCGCTCGGCGGGGCGCGGCACGTGTCCGTACCGCCAGACGCCGGGCTCGGCGGCGGGGCGGAGAGTGTTCAGCCATTGCGCGGTCGACGGCCCGGTCCCGGGGAGCCCGGCGGGCACCGGCGGAGAGGCGGGCGGCCCGCTCCGGGGAGCGCCGATGGGCATCGGCGGGGTGGCGGGGGGCGGTCCGGCCGGGCGCGGAACCGGGCTGCGGGGCACATCGGGCCGGCCGCCCTCCCGTTCGGTGCCGCTCGTGCCCCGCGCACCGCGCGCGTCGTCGCTCTTCATGAACCGTTGCCCCCTGACCGGCCGGGTCCGTCCGTCTGCCCCGGTCAATCTAGTGCCCCTCCCGGCGATGTCCGCCCCGTCGCATCGCCCAGCACGCAGGGCGAGTTCGGCGGGGCACCGCCACCGGACGGCGCGGCTCCCCCGGCTGCCCCGTCCCCTCGCTATGTCCGTGGCGGACAACGGCGCGCGAACACCACTCCCGAACGGAACATGCCGTACCCCCGGCCTCGCCCATAGCCTGGCCGGGAAGCGTCCGAAACATCCCCCCAGGAGCCCCTCATGACCGAAATCCCGCAGGAGCGCCGCGTCGTCACTGCCATTCCCGGCCCGAAGTCGGTGGAGCTGCAGGCCCGCCGTCTGGAGACGGTTGCCGCAGGTGTGGGCTCCACCCTGCCGGTGTTCACCGCCCGCGCCGGTGGCGGGATCATCGAGGACGTGGACGGCAACCGTCTGATCGACCTCGGCTCCGGTATCGCCGTGACGTCGGTCGGCGCCTCCGCCGAGGCCGTGGTGCGCCGCGCGTCCGCGCAGCTCGCCGACTTCACCCACACCTGTTTCATGGTCACGCCGTACGAGGGGTACGTCGAGGTCTGCGAGCAGCTCGCCGAGCTGACGCCGGGCGACCACGCCAAGAAGTCCGCGCTGTTCAACTCGGGCGCCGAGGCCGTCGAGAACGCGGTGAAGATCGCCCGCATCCACACCAAGCGCACCGCGGTCGTCGTCTTCGACCACGGCTACCACGGCCGCACCAACCTCACGATGGCGCTGACCGCCAAGAACATGCCGTACAAGCAGGGCTTCGGCCCGTTCGCGCCCGAGGTCTACCGGGTGCCGGTGGCGTACGGCTACCGCTGGCCGACCGGTGCCGAGAACGCCGGTGCCGAGGCGTCCGCCCAGGCCATCGACCAGATCAACAAGCAGATCGGCGCGGAGAACGTCGCCGCGATCATCATCGAGCCGGTGCTCGGTGAGGGCGGCTTCATCGAGCCGGCCAAGGGCTTCCTCCCGGCGATCGCCCAGTTCGCCAAGGACAACGGCATCGTCTTCGTCGCCGACGAGATCCAGTCCGGCTTCTGCCGCACCGGCCAGTGGTTCGCGTGCGAGGACGAGGGCATCGTCCCGGACCTGATCACCACCGCCAAGGGCATCGCGGGCGGTCTGCCGCTCTCCGCCGTGACCGGCCGCGCCGAGATCATGGACTCCGCCCACTCCGGCGGCCTCGGCGGCACCTACGGCGGCAACCCGGTCGCCTGCGCGGGTGCGCTCGGCGCCATCGAGACGATGCGCGAGCTGGACCTGAACGGGAAGGCCAAGCGCATCGAGGAGGTCATGAAGGGCCGCCTCGCCGAGATGCAGTCGAAGCTCGACAACGGCGACATCATCGGTGACATCCGCGGCCGCGGCGCGATGATCGCGATCGAGCTGGTGAAGTCCGGTACGAAGGACCCGAACCCGCAGGCCGCCGCGGCCCTCGCCAAGGCCTGCCACGCGGAGGGCGTGCTCGTCCTCACCTGCGGCACCTACGGCAACGTCCTGCGCTTCCTCCCGCCGCTGGTGATCGGCGAGGACCTGCTGAACGAGGCGCTCGACGTAATCGAGCAGGCTTTCGGCCGGATCTGACCTGTGCGAACCCCGGCGGCCTCGAAACGCGTTCTCGCAGGGGTTACGAGGGGCCCGCGTGAGGGCCTGTGAAGAACGTGTGCGGGGCCGATGGCGGGATCTGTTTCCCGCTGTCGGTCCCCCATCGACTGCCGTACGGTTTCTGCAGATGAGAGAAACACCCCGCCCGCAGGGGACTGCGGGCGATGCCGGGCCGGAGCTTCCCCAGCGCCGTCCTGGCCGTGCCTTCGCGCACACCGCTGGAGCCTCCGGCTCCGGAACTCCTCACCGATCGGATGGCCGCTCGCCCCAGACCCCCCGGGGCGTGCGGCAAACCGGTCCGACCGGCCGCCCCGGAACCACCCCCCCTGTTCCCGGGCGGCCGGCTCATTTCCTTTTCACGGCCCTGTCGGCCGTGTCCCTCCTGGTGCTCTTCGCGCTCACGACCTGGCAGGTCGCGGCCGGCGGTCCACTGCGCGGACTGGACGAGCGGACCGGCCGGGCCGTCGTCGGCCACGGGCCCGCCGGGCCGGCCGAATTCCTCGCCGATCTCGGCAATACGCAGATCGCGCTCCCGGTACTGGGCTGCGCGATCGTGTGGGCCTTGCTGCGCGGCGCGCGCCGTGCCCCGCTGTACGCGGCGCTCGCCATGGGCGCGGTGCCCCTGCTGGTCGCTCCGCTCAAGGCGTGGATCGCCCGTCCGGGACCGCTGACGGAGGCCACCGGCTACTTCCCGTCCGGCCATGCCGCGACGGCCATGGTGGCGTACGGGGCGGCGGCGCTGCTGGTGACGCCGTACCTGAGGCGGTCGTGGTCGTGGATGATGCCCGTCGCCGCTGTCCTGCTGACCACGGCGACGGGCATCGGTCTGGTGCTGCGCGGCTATCACTGGCCGCTGGATGTGCTGGGCAGCTGGTTCCTGTGCGGGGCGGTGCTGCTGCTGCCGCTGGGTCTCGGCTGCCCAAGCGGGCGGTCTCAGCCGCCGAAGTAGGCGTCGAAGTTCTTGGAGAACTCGCCGTTGTTGAAGCGGTCCCAGTTGATCGACCAGGTCATCAGCCCGCGCAGCGCGGGCCACGTCCCGTGGGTGGTGTACGAGCCGCAGTCGGTCTTCTTCGTCAAGCAGTTCAGCGCCTTGGTGACCTCGGCGGGCGAGGTGTGGCCGTTGCCCGCCTGGGTGGAGGCCGGCAGGCCGATGGCGACCTGGTCGGGGCGGAGCGCCGGGAAGACCTTGGCCTGGTCGCCCGCCACCGGGAAGCCGGTGAGCAGCATGTCGGTCATGGCGATGTGGAAGTCGGCGCCGCCCATCGAGTGGTACTGGTTGTCCAGGCCCATGATCGAGCCCGAGTTGTAGTCCTGGACGTGCAGCAGGGTCAGGTCGTCGCGCAGCGCGTGGATGACCGGGAGGTAGGCGCCCGCCCGGGGGTCCTGGCCGCCCCAGGGGCCCGAGCCGTAGAACTGGTAGCCGAGCTGGACGAAGAAGGTCTCGGTGGCCATGGTCAGGACGAACTTGTCGCCGTACTTGGCCTTGAGGGACTTCACCGCGGAGATCAGGTTGACGACGACCGGGGTGGTGGGGTTGCGGAAGTCGGTGTCCCCGGTGTTCAGCGAGAGCGAGTGGCCCTCGAAGTCGATGTCGAGGCCGTCCAGACCGTACTCGTCGATGATCTTGCCGACCGAGGAGACGAACATGTCCCGGGCTGCGGTGGTGGCGAGCTGGACCTGGCCGTTCTGGCCGCCGATGGAGATGAGCACCTTCTTGCCCGCGGCCTGCTTGGCCTTGATGGCCGCCTTGAACTCGGCGGGCGATTCGACGTTCGGGCATTCGGCGACCGGGCAGAGCGAGAAGCGGATGTCGCCGGAGGTGACCGAGGTCGGTTCGCCGAAGGCCAGGTCGATGACGTCCCAGGAGTCGGGCACGTCCGCCATCCGGGTGTAGCCGGAGCCGTTGGCGAAGCTGGAGTGCAGATAGCCGACGAGCGCGTGGGCGGGCAGGCCGCCTCCCTCGCTGCCGCCGCCGCCCGCCTTGGTGGTGGCCGAGACGGTGGCGGACCTGGCGGACTCCCCGGCGGAGTTGGTCGCTGCGACCTGGAAGCTGTACGCGGTCGACGCGGTCAGGCCGGACACGGTGGCGGCGGTCCCGGTCACCGAGAGGACCTTGGTGCCGCCCCGGTAGACGTTGTAGCCGGTGGCCCCGGAGGAACCGGTCCAGGAGAGGTCGACGGAGGAGGCGGTGACCGTGCCGGCCTTGAGTCCGGTGGGGGCGGCCGGGAGCTCCACCGGGGCGCCGCCCGGACCGACGAGGGTGAGGTCGTCGGCGTAGTAGGCGGGGGTGCCGAACCAGCCGTGGGTGTAGACGGTGACCTTGGTGGTGGAGGGGCCGGTCCTGAAGGTCGTGGTGAGCTGCTTCCAGTCGGCCGACGACTGGGTCCAGGCGGACACGTCGGTGGTGCCGGTGCCCTCCGCGCCGAGGTAGACGTAGGAGCCCTGCACCCAGGCGCTCAGCGTGTAGGTGGAGTCCGGCTGGACCGCCACCTGCTGGGAGCACTTGGCGTTGTCGGCGCCGGCCGGGGTGGCCTTCAGAGCCGAAGTTCCGCTGTGGGCCGGGGTGCTGACGGCTGATCCGCTGTTGCCGGTACAGCTCCAGCCGTCCAGGCCGGACTCGAAGCCGCCGTTGCGCGCCAGGTCGGTGTCGGCAGCGGCGGCGGACGGTGCGAGAGCGGTCAGACCGCCGGCGGCGAGCAGGGCCGCCGCGAAGGCGGCCACGACTCCGGTGAAGCGGGCGGGGGGTCCTGTGCGTTCCACAACGGCCTCCGTGCATGGGGGAATTGAGTGCGGCCGCCACAACATGGTCCAGACCAATCGGGTTGTCAAGACCTCTGCCAGTCCCGGCCCGCCCGCCCGGCCGCCGGGCCGTGCGCCGTCAGTCCCCGCTCTCGGCCTGTGCGGCCACCGCCTCGTGCATCGCCAGCTCCAGGAGTGTCGCGTCGGTGAGCGTTCCCGAGCCGTCCGGCGGGATCAGCCAGCGCACCCCGCCCTTGGCCGCCCGGCCCGGATGGGGCACCACGATCCAGGTTCCCGGCCCCGCGCCCCGTACGCCGGTGCCGACCCATCGGGCGGCGGTGCCCGGAGCCACGAAGAAGCCCAGGCGGGCATCGCCGAAGTCGCCGAGAACGGGCCCCGGCCTGTCGATGAGCCGGGTCAGTACGTCGAGGGTGGGATATCCCAGCTCCCCCGGAAGAATCAGCACGTCCCAGCGCCGGCCGGCGGGAAGGAGCGCGACCCCTCGGGGATTGCGCTCCCATTCCCTCCGGCACTCGTCCGGATCCGGCGCCACCGATGCCAGCCATTCGACCGCTGCCTTGACCCCCGCGCCAGCCATGACCTGTCTCCATTCCGTGTGCACCGGCCATTGGGTGCCGGTGCGTTCACACGGGAGAGAGAGGTGGCGCCGATCGATTACGCGGGTTCGGGCACCGAATTCACGATGAACGGGCCGGTCACCCTCGGGGGTGACCGGCCCGTTCGGACTCAGCTGTCGAAACCGAGTCCCAGCCGGTCCATCGTCCGCAGCCAGAGATTGCGCCGGCCGCCGTTGTCGTCCGCCCTGGCCAGGGACCGCTTGGTCAGCTCGATCCCGGCCCAGGCAAAGGGCTCCGGCGGGAACGGCATCGGCTTGCTGCGGACCATTTCCAGCGCGGTCCGTTCGTTCTGCTCGCCCGCCAGCAGATCGAGCATCACCTCGGCCCCGAAACGCGTTGCACCGACGCCGAGCCCGGTGAATCCGGCGGCATAGGCGACCCGCCCCTGATGGGCCGTGCCGAAGAACGCGGAAAAGCGCGAACAGGTGTCGATCGCCCCGCCCCAGGCATGGCTGAAACGCACCCCTGCCAATTGCGGGAAACAGTCGAAGAACTGGCCCGCGAGTTTGAGGAAGGTCTCCGGACGCTGATCGAGATCGGCGCTCAGCCGACCGCCGTACGGATAGATCGCGTCATATCCGCCCCACAGGATCCGGTTGTCCGCCGACAGCCGGAAATAGTGGAACTGATTGGCGCTGTCGCCCAGTCCCTGCCGGTTCTTCCAGCCGATGGAGGCGAGCTGCTCCGCGGTGAGCGGCTCGGTCATCAGCGCGTAGTCGTAGACCGGCACGGTGTACGGGCGCACCCTCTTGACCAGCGACGGGAAGATGTTCGTACCGAGTGCCACCCGGCGCGCGAAGACCCTTCCGTACGGGGTGCGGACCGCCATTCCCGTGGTGGTCCTGGCCAGTTCGAGGCCCCGGGTGTGCTCGTACACCCGCACGCCCAGCTCGACGCAGGCCCGCTTCAGGCCCCAGGCCAGCTTGGCGGGGTGCAGCATGGCGACCCCGCGCCGGTCCCACAGGCCGCCCAGGAAGGTCGGTGAGTCGACCTCGGCGCGCAGCGCGTCCCGGTCCAGGAACTCCAGCCCGGTGAAGCCGAGCCGCTGGGCCTCCTGGTGCCATTCGCGCAGCTCTTCGAGCTGATGGGGCTCGGTGGCGACATCGATCTCGCCGGTGCGCTCGAATTCGCAGTCGATGGCGTAGCGGGCGACGGCGGCCTCGATGGCGTCGAGGTTGCGCTCGCCGAGCTCCTCCAGCTTCCGGATCTCGTCCGGCCAGCGCTCCAGCCCGTTGGGCAGGCCATGGGTGAGGGAGGCGGCACAGAATCCGCCGTTGCGGCCCGAGGCGGCCCAGCCCACCTCGTGCCCCTCGATCAGTACGACGTCCCGTTCCGGTTCGCGCTCCTTGGCGATCAGCGCGGTCCACAGTCCGCTGTAGCCGCCACCGACGACCAGCAGATCGCAGTGCTCGTCACCGGTGAGCGCGGGCAGTGCGGCGGGCTTGCCGGGGTCGTCCAGCCAGAACGCGACGGGCTTCGCGTCGGAGAGCGATTGTGCAGCAGTACGCATGGCAGCTGGGGCCATGGTTTCCAACTCCTTCAGGGCTTTCTATCGTGCGCTGTTCTTCCGCCGGTTCGCGATGAGCTGGCCGACGACAACCACCATCACGGCAATGATGAACATCGCCGTTCCGATGACGTTGATCTGCACGGGCGTGCCGCGCTGCGCCGATCCCCAGACGAACATGGGGAAGGTCACGGTGGAGCCCGCGTTGAAATTGGTGATGATGAAATCGTCGAACGAGAGCGCGAAGGCGAGCAGCGCCCCCGCCGCGATTCCGGGGGCGGCGATCGGCAGCGTCACCCGCAGGAAGGTCTGCACGGGGCCGGCGTACAGATCGCGGGCCGCCTCCTCCAGCCTCGGGTCCATCGACATCACGCGCGCCTTGACGGCCGTCACGACGAAGCTCAGGCAGAACATGATGTGCGCGATGAGGATCGTCCAGAAGCCCAGCTGTGCGCCCATGTTGAGGAAGAGGGTGAGCAGCGAGGCGGCCATGACGACCTCGGGCATCGCCATCGGCAGGAAGATCAGCGAGTTGATCGCGCCGCGCGCCCGGAAGCGGTAGCGGACCAGCGCGAAGGAGATCATCGTGCCGAGGACGGTCGCGCCGATGGTGGCCCAGACGGCGATCTGCAGGGACAGCGAGAGCGAGCCGCACATGTCGGCGACGCCGCAGGGGTCCTTCCAGGCGTCCAGCGAGAAGCGCTGCCAGGAGTAGTTGAAGCGCCCGTTCGGCTTGTTGAACGAGAACACCATGACGACGACGTTCGGAAGGATCATGTACGCGAGGGTCAGCAGACCCGCGATGACGATCAGATTCCGGCGTATCCAGCGCAGTACGGGCATCAGACCAGGTCCTCCGTCCCGGAGCGGCGGATGTAGACGGTGACCATGATCAGGACGACCGCCATGAGGATGAAGGAGAGCGCGGCCGCCGTCGGGTAGTCCAGGACCCGCAGGAACTGGGTCTGGATGACGCTGCCGACCATCTTCGTGTCGGTGGAGCCCAGCAGTTCCGCGTTGACGTAGTCACCGCTGGCCGGGATGAAGGTGAGCAGCGTTCCGGAGACGACACCCGGCATGGAGAGCGGGAAGGTCACCTTGCGGAAGGTGGTGGCGGGGGTGGCGTACAGGTCGCCGGCCGCCTCGTGCAGTCTGCCGTCGATCCGCTCCAGCGAGGTGTAGAGCGGCAGGATCATGAACGGCAGGAAGTTGTACGTGAGGCCGCAGACCACGGCCATCGGGGTGGCAAGCACGCGGTTGGACTCGGTCCAGCCGAGCCAGCTGGTGACGTCCAGGACATGCAGGGTGTTCAGTACGTCGACGACCGCGCCGCCGTCCGCGAGGATCGTCTTCCAGGCGAGCGTGCGGATCAGGAAGCTGGTGAAGAACGGCGCGATGACCAGCACCAGGACGACGTTGCGCCAGCGGCCCGCCTTGAACGCGATGAGGTACGCGAGCGGGTAGCCGAGCAGCAGGCACAGGATGGTGGCGGTGCCGGCGTACAGCAGGGACCGGATGAACTGCGGGTAGTAGTCGGTCAGCGCGTCCCAGTAGGTCTGGAAGTGCCAGGTGACCTCGAACCCCTTCTCCAGGGATCCGGTCTGCACGGAGGTCGACGCCTGGTAGACCAGCGGCAGCGCGAAGAAGACGACCAGCCACAGGATGCCGGGGAGCAGCAGCCAGTACGGGACGAGGCGCTTGCGGGTGGAGGGCTTGCGGAGCTTCAGCTCCGTGACGGGCGCCGGTGGTGCCTCCTTGGTGACGGTCACGCCGCGTCCTCCACCGTCTCCACACCGGCGTCGATGTCCTGGGCGGCGTCGAGGCCGAAGGTGTGTGCCGGGTTCCAGTGCAGGACGACCTCGGCGCCGGGGGCGAGCCTGGCATCGCGCTCGATGTTCTGCTCGTACACCTGGAGCGCCTTGCCCGCCGGGCTCTCCACCACGTACTGCGTGGAGACTCCGATGAAGCTGGAGTCGACGATCCGGCCGGTGACCCGGTTGCGGCCGTCGGCGATCGCGTCCGCGTCGTCGGCGTGCGCGAGCGAGATCTTCTCCGGGCGGATGCCGAGGAGCAGCTTGCCGCCGTCGGTGGTCGGGGCGGTGCACCGGTCGGTGGGCAGCCGCAGCTTGCCGCCGCCCGCCGCCACCACGATGTCGGCGCCGGTGGAGACGATCTCGCCCTCGATGAGGTTGGAGGTGCCGAGGAAGTTGGCGACGAAGGTCGTCCTCGGGTTCTCGTACAGGTCGGCGGGGGCACCGAGCTGCTCGACCCGGCCCCCGTTCATCACCGCGACGGTGTCGGCCATGGTCATGGCCTCCTCCTGGTCGTGGGTGACGTGGATGAAGGTGATGCCGACCTCGGTCTGGATGCGCTTGAGCTCCAGCTGCATCTGGCGGCGCAGCTTGAGGTCGAGGGCGCCGAGCGGTTCGTCGAGCAGGAGCACCTGCGGGTGGTTGATCAGGGCGCGGGCGACGGCGACGCGCTGCTGCTGGCCGCCGGAGAGCTGGTGCGGTTTGCGCTTGGCGAAGTCGCCGAGCTGGACGAGCTCCAGCATCTCGTCGACCTGCTTCTTCACCGACTTGATTCCGCGCCGGCGCAGGCCGAAGGCGACGTTCTCGGTGATGTCGAGGTGCGGGAAGAGCGCGTAGCTCTGGAAGACCGTGTTGACGGGCCGTTTGTACGGGGGAAGTCCGGTGATGTCCCGGCCGCCGAGCGAGACCGTGCCGGTGGTCGCCTCCTCCAGGCCCGCGATCATCCGCAGGGTGGTGGTCTTGCCGCAGCCGGACGCGCCGAGCAGCGCGAAGAAGGAGCCCTGCGGGACGGTCAGATCGAGCGGCTTGACGGCTTCGAAGGAGCCGTACGTCTTGCTGATCCCGGTGAGGCGGACGTCGCCGCCTGTCTGCTGCTGTGTCATGGATCGCGGTCCCAGTGGTGTCAGAGGGGGATCGGGCTGGAGAGGAGCGGCGGTCAGGCGCCGATGAGCTTGGCGAACTTCTCTTCGTACGCCGTCTCTTCCTTGGCGGTCAGGGAGCGGAAGGCGTGCGACCGGGACGCCATCTCCTTGTCCGGGAGGATCAGGACGTTGTCGGCCATCGCCTGATCGATCTTCGCCAGCTCGTCGCGGACCCCGTCGACCGGGCAGACGAAGTTGATGTACGCGGCGAGCTCCGCGGCGGCCGACGGCTCGTAGTAGTAGTCGATGAGCTTCTCGGCGTTGGTCTTGTGCCGTGCCTTCACCGGGACCAGCAGGTTGTCGCTGGATATGACGTAGCCCGCGGCCGGAATCGCGTACTTGATGTCCGGGTTCCCGGCCTGGAGCTGGATGACGTCGCCGGCCCATCCGACGCAGGCGGCGATGTCGCCCTTGTCGAGGTCGGCGGTGTAGTCGTTGCCGGTGAAGCGGCGGATCTGGTTCTTGTCGACGCCCTTCTGGAGCCGGTCGATCGCGGCGTCGTAGTCGGCGTCGGTGAAGCTGCCGGGGTCCTTGCCCATGTCGAGCAGGGTCATGCCGATGGAGTCGCGCATCTCCGAGAGGAAGCTGACCCGCCCCTTGAGCTTCGGGTCGTCGAGGAGCTGCGTGACGGAGTCGACCTTGCGGCCGCCGGTCGCCTTGGAGTTGTAGGCGATGACGGCGGGAATGCCCGCCCAGGGGTAGGAGTAGGCACGGCCCGGATCCCAGTCCGGGGAGCGGAACTGGGCCGAAAGGTTGGCGTAGGCGTGCGGCAGGTTCGACGCGTCGAGCTTCTGCGCCCAGCCGAGGCGGACGATGCGGGCGGCCAGCCAGTCGGTGACGCAGATGATGTCGCGGCCGGTGTCCTGGCCGGCCGCGAGCTGCGGCTTGATCTTGCCGAAGAACTCGACGTTGTCGTTGATGTCCTCGGTGTACTTGACCTTGATCCCGGTGCGCTTCGTGAACGCCTCCAGGGTGGGCCGGTGCTTGCCGTCGTCGGTGACGTCCATGTACTCGGTCCAGTTGGAGAAGTTGATCTGCTTCTCCTCGGCCGAGTGGTCGTCGGACGCCGCGGCGGCATCCCCCTCCCGCTTGGCGGGCGGGATGCCGCACGCGCTCAGCGTGCCCAGCCCGCCGATCGCCAGCGCCCCCATGCCGGAGGCGCGGATCAGCGATCGGCGGGTCAGAGCGCCCCGGCCGCTGGTGAGGCTGCGTCGCATCGCGGCGAGTTGGGCCGCGGAGAGGCGCTCGGGCTCGTACTGCTCCATGCGCGTTGCCCTTTCGGGTGTGTGTGGCCGGGTCGGCCGGGTTATCGGTCCCCGAAGATCGTGCGGTGCCAGTCCTTGCGGGCGACCGCGGTGTTGTCGTACATGACGTGCTTGACCTGCGTGTACTCCTCGAAGGAGTACGAGGACATGTCCTTGCCGAAGCCGCTGGCCTTGTATCCGCCGTGCGGCATCTCGCTGATGATCGGGATGTGGTCGTTGACCCAGACACAGCCCGCCTTGATCTCGCGGGTGGCGCGGTTGGCGCGGTACAGGTCGCGGCTCCAGGCGGAGGCGGCGAGTCCGTACGGGGTGTCGTTGGCGAGCCGGATGCCCTCGTCGTCGCTGTCGAAGGGCAGCACGACCAGGACCGGGCCGAAGATCTCCGACTGGACGATCTCGCTGTCCTGGGCGGCTCCGGCGACCAGTGTCGGCCGGTAGTAGGCGCCGGCCGCCAGTTCGCCGCCGGGGGCCTCGCCGCCGGTGACGACGGTGGCGTACGCGCGGGCCCGCTCGACGAATCCGGCGACCCGGTCCCGCTGGGCGTGGCTGATCAGCGGGCCGAGGTCGGTCGACGGGTCGAAGGGGTCGCCGAGCCGGACGGTCTCCATCAGCTCTGCGACACCCTGCACGAAGGCGTCGTACAGCGGGCGCTGGACGTAGGCGCGGGTGGCGGCGGTGCAGTCCTGGCCGGTGTTGATGAGCGCCCCGGCGACCGCGCCGTTGACCGCGGCTTCGAGGTCGGCGTCGTCGAAGACCACGAAGGGGGCCTTGCCGCCGAGTTCGAGGTGGAGGCGCTTGACGGTGGAGGTGGCGATCTCCGCGACCCGCTTGCCGACGGCGGTGGAGCCGGTGAAGGAGGTCATCACGACGTCCGGGTGGCCGACGAGGTGCTCACCGGCGTCCTTGCCGGCGCCGGTGACGATGTTGACCACACCGTCCGGGATGCCCGCCTCGGTGGCCGCCTGGGCGAACATCAGCGAGGTGAGCGGGGTGATCTCGGCGGGCTTCAGCACGATCGTGTTGCCGGCCGCGATGGCCGGGAGGACCTTCCAGGCGGCCATCTGGAGCGGGTAGTTCCAGGGCGCGATGGAGCCGACGACGCCGATCGCCTCACGGCGTACGTACGAGGTGTGGTCGCCGTCGTACTCGGCGGCCGACTTGCCCTCCAGATGGCGGGCGGCCCCGGCGAAGAAGGAGGTGTTGTCGACGGTGCCCGGCACGTCGAACTCGGTGGAGAGCTTGATCGGCTTGCCGCACTGGAGGGACTCCACGTACGCGAAGTCCTCGGCCTGCTCGGCGAGGACGGCGGCGAAGCGGTGCATCGCCTCGGCCCGCTCGGCGGGCGTCGCGCCCGACCAGCCGGGGAACGCCGCGCGGGCGGCCGCCACGGCGGCGTCCACGTCGGCGGTGCCCGCCAGCTCGTAGCTGTAGACGGTCTCGCCCGTCGCCGGGTTCACCACGTCGTGGTGACGTCCCGATGTTCCGGACCGCAGCTTTCCGCCGATGTACTGTGCGCCGTCCGCGAAGCGGTCCCGCACCTGGATGCCGTTGCCCATGACGATCTCCTCCGCCGCACCCCGGAATACGGGGACGGCGTAGCTTCTGCTCGATTTGAGTGCCGATCCTGGCAGAGGGGATCAACCCCAACAAGTGATTCCGTTGTTGCCTTTTGGTTACGCGACGGAATCTGTCGACCATGTGTCGTGTCGGTGCGGAAATCCCCGTACGTAGTGTCAGTGGCGAATGCCACAATCGCATGTCATGGAACACATGAGCGATCTTCTGGCGCGGTCCGCACGCGGCGAGAAGGTCAAGTACCTGCGTTTCTGGGGACACCGCCCCCGGCCCGACGGCCGGATCGGCGCGAGCTGCCTCAGCCAGTGGTGGCCCTCGCCCTTCACGGTCGACGGTGTGGCGTACGCGTCGGCCGAGCACTGGATGATGGCCGGCAAGGCGCGGCTGTTCGGCGACGCGGAGTCGGAGGCCGCGGCGGTGGCGGCGAAGAGCCCGGCCGCGGCGAAGAAGGTGGGCCGGCTGGTCCGCGGATTCGACGACGAGGTGTGGCAGCGCGAGCGGTACGGCCTCGTGGTGGCCGGCAGTGTGCACAAGTTCGGCGGCGACCCTGAGCTGCGGGAATTCCTGCTGAACACCGGGGACCGGGTGCTGGTCGAGGCGAGCCCGATGGACCGGATATGGGGCATCGGGCTGGCTGCGGACGACCCTCGGGCGGAGAATCCGGCGAGCTGGCGCGGGCTGAATCTGCTGGGATTCGCGCTGATGGACGCGCGGGCGGAGCTGCGCGCGTCATGAGGCGCCGGGGACACGTGGTGGCCCGGAAGCCCGATGGCCCGGCCACGGGGGCCGGGCCATCGGGAGCGGGACAGAGCGCGGGAGCGGCTAACGCGTGACGTCGACGACCAGGGACGTCGAGTACGGATCGTCGTTGTAGCCGCTGTCCTCGAATTCCTCGGCGTGGGTGGCGAACAGCCAGATGAAGAAGCTGATGATCGCCACACCGAAGACGATGCCGATGGAACCCGTGATGATCCCGGCGAGCGCCTGACCGCCGTTGGTCGCCTCACCGCGCTGTACGCGCTTGCGGCCCAGGATGCCGAAGATCAGGGCCAGCGCGCCCAGGATCAGGCTCGGTATCCCGTAGATGCAGAACATGCAGATGGCCAGGATGCCCAGCACCATGGCCGCGGTACCCATGCCGTTGGAGGGCGGCGGACCGCCCCAGGGCGCCTGGTTGTAGCCGGGGTACGCCGGGTAGCCGCCGTACTGCACAGGGGGTGCGGCCGGGTAGCCGTACTGGCCCGCGACCGGCGGGACCGGCTGGCCCGGTCCGTTCGGCCCGACCGGCGGCGGCGGGACCTCCCCGGGACCGGGATGGGGACCTGTGCCGAATCCGGTTCCCGGCACCGGCCCGTTCTGCGCCGGGGCTCCGAAGGCCGGCGGCGGTGTGTCGGCCGGCGCGGGTCCGTCCCCGACGCCCGGCATCGAGGTGACCGTGGGCTGGCTGTGCACAGCGGGCGGGCTGGGATCGCCGGCCGGCTTCTCCAGCGGCACCCTGCTGTCCGGCGGAGCCCACGGATCGCGCGGCGCGGCCCCGCCCGCGGGCTGCTCTGTGTTGTCTGACATGGGCCTCCCCCATCGTGATCCCGTCATGCTACGGCCCCACTGCGCCCCGGTGGGCCCGGCCTACGATGATCCCCGTCCCCTGCCCGGCCGACCGCGCCCGGCACCCGAACCGTTCCACGCCCGGAGAGTCCGATGACCGATCTGCACCCCTTCATCGCGGGGCTGCCCAAGGCGGAGCTGCATGTCCACCATGTCGGGTCCGCCTCCCCCCGCATCGTCGCCGAACTGGCCGCGCACCACCCCGACTCCAAGGTCCCCACCGCCCCGGAGGCGCTCGCCGACTACTTCACCTTCACGGACTTCGGGCACTTCATCGAGGTGTACCTCTCCGTCGTGGACCTGATCCGCACCCCGGAGGACGTCCGCCTGCTGACCTTCGAGGTCGCCCGCGACATGGCCCGGCAGAACATCCGCTACGCGGAGCTGACGGTGACCCCGTTCTCCTCGACCCGGCGCGGCATCCCCGAGCAGGCGTTCATGGAGGCCATAGAGGACGCCCGCAAGGCCGCCGAGGCCGAGCTGGGTGTCGTGCTGCGCTGGTGCTTCGACATCCCCGGCGAGGCCGGGCTCGAAGCAGCCGAGGAGACCGCCCGGCTCGCCGTGGACCTGCGGCCCGAGGGACTCGTCTCGTTCGGTCTCGGCGGTCCGGAGATCGGGGTGGAACGCCCGCAGTTCAAGCCCTACTTCGACCGGGCGATCGCCGCGGGCCTGCACTCCGTGCCGCACGCCGGGGAGACCACCGGGCCGCAGACCGTCTGGGACGCGCTGACCCATCTGCGCGCCGAGCGCATCGGTCACGGCACCAGCTCCGTCCAGGACCCGAAGCTGCTGGCCCACCTCGCCGAGCACCGCATCGCGCTGGAGGTCTGCCCGACCTCGAACATCGCGACCCGGGCGGTGGCCGACATCGAGCAGCACCCGGTCAGGCAGATGGTGGAGGCGGGCGTACTGGTCACCATCAACAGCGACGACCCGCCGATGTTCGGCACCGACCTCAACAACGAGTACGCGGTGGCCGCCCGTCTCCTCGGTCTGGACGAGCGGGGTCTCGCCTCGCTCGCGAAGAACGCCGTCGAGGCGTCGTACCTCGACGCGGCCGGCAAGCGGACGCTGGCCGACGAGATCGACACGTACACGACGAACTGGCTGGAGCGCACGGCCCGGTGACCCTGTGGTCACAATGACCCCATGGTCAGCTCAGTCACCGCCGTGGCCCACCGCGGCGATCCCTACCGTGTCCGCGAGAACACCCTGCCCTCGATCCGCTCCGCGCTCGCACGAGGGGCGGACGCGGTCGAGATCGATGTGCGGCTCACCCGCGACGGCGTGCCGGTCCTGCTGCACGACGCCACGCTGAAGCGGCTGTGGGGTCATGAAGTGCGGCTGGACCGGCTGACCCACGCGGAGCTCACCGAGCTGACCCGGGGCGGTGTGCCCACCCTGCGCGAGGCGCTGCTCGCCGCCGGGGCACACCGCGTCATGGTCGATCTGCCGGGCTCCACCGACGGTTCCGTACCGAGGATCGTCAGGGTGGTGCGCGAGTGCGGGGCCGGCGAGCGGACGTACTACTGCGCCGGCCCCGGGGCGATGCTCCGGGTACGGGCCGCCGACCCGAACGCCGAGATCGCCATGACCTGGACGACCCTCGCGCCGCCGCGCGCCGCGCTGCTCGACGCGGTGCGGCCGCGCTGGCTGAACTACCGGTTCGGTCTGGTGGACCCGGAACTGACGGACCGGCTGCACCGCGACGGGCTGCTGGTCTCCGCCTGGACGGCCGACACCAGGCGGACCATGCGCCGGCTGGTCCGGCACGGCGTCGACTCGATCACCACCAACCGGGTCGACGTCCTGCACGACGTCATCGCCAACTCTCCGGCACACAGCCCCCGTTGACCGGTCCGGCATCATGGGCCACCCCATCGTCCGCGATGCGGGCCCGGCGCAGGAGGAGCAGCGACATGACCGATCCCCGCACCACCCCCGTACCCGACGGCATGCGTACCGACGTCGCGCACAACGCGCGGGTCTGGAACCACTGGCTCGGCGGCACGGACAACCACCCCGTGGACCGGGCGGTCGGCGACCGGGTCACCGGGATGTACCCGAGCATCGGCGAAGTGGCCCGTGCCGACCGGGCGTTCCTGGGGCGGGCGGTCCGGTATCCGGTCGGTGAGGCGGGGATCCGGCAGTTCCTGGACATCGGCACCGGCCTGCCGAGCGCCGGCAACACCCACGAGGTCGCCCGGCGCACCGCGCCGGACTGCCGCGTCGTGTACGTCGACAACGATCCGGCGGTACTGGCGCACGCCCGGACACTGCTCGCCGGATCGCCGCGGGGCGCGACCGAGTACGTCGACGCGGACGCCCGCGATCCGGAGCGGATCCTGCGGGCGTCCGCGCCGACGCTCGACCTGGAGCGGCCGGTCGCGGTCATGCTCCTGGGCATCCTGAACTTCGTCCTCGACACCGACGAGGCCCGGCGGATCGTGCGCACGCTGATGGACGCGCTGCCCTCCGGCAGCCATCTGGTGCTCACCCATCCCACGCTGGAGCTGGGCGGCGGGGGCAACGAGGCGGCGATGCGGTTCTGGAACGAGAACGCCACCCCGCCGATCACCGCCCGCACCCGCGCCGAGTTCGCCTCGTTCCTGACCGGGCTCGACCTGGTGGACCCGGGCATCGTGTCGTGCGCGCACTGGCGCGGCGAGCCAGGCGCGGCGCGGGTCGCGCAGTTCGGCGCGGTGGCGCGCAAGCTCTGACGCCGGGCGGCTCAGGCCGTCGCGGCGGCCGGTCCGGGTGCCGGCACCGGCCCCATGGCCTCCAGCCGCTTGATCTTGCGGTGCACCACGAGCAGCGGGATCACCCCGAAGACCCCGAACGACATGTCGATGACGGACCACCAGAAGGGGATGGAACGGATGGGCCCGCAGATCAGCGCGAGCGGAATGATCCCGGCGCAGGCGATCATGCCGAATTCGATGACCCAGATGTTGCGGACCGGGTCGCGGTAGGGCCCGTGGAAGGCGACCGCGATGACCAGGTGCGCGAAGGCCAGCCAGTCGGTGCCGTACAGCACGAAGGGGTACTTCGCGTCGGCCTCGTCGAGGCCGGTGCGGACCCTGGTGATCCACTCCATCAGGGCCGGGAAGTGCTCGGGAACGGGAGAGGCCGAGGACCTCAGCAGGTCCTCGGCCCAGTGGAGTTCATGGACGAGAGGGAAGGCGGTCAGCCCGCTCAGCACCAGACAGACGATAAAGACGGCCAACCACACGCGTATGCGCCTCAGCAGGGCTCTTCGCTCGCTCATGTCCGCAGCGTACGCCCGGGTTTACCGGCCTTTTACGCCGCCCCTGGTACGGCTCACAACCCGACGATGGCGTTCCACTTCTTCGCGAAGCCGGTGCGTTCCTCGGACGTGATGTCGCGGGCGATCGCGAGCCGCTTGCGCATCGCGTCGTCGGGGAAGATCAGCGGGTCCTCGGCGAGCGCGGCGGTCTCCTTGTCCTTGGACGAGGCCAGCACCTCGCGGGCGGCCGGGACGGGGCAGACGTAGTTGACCCAGGTCGCCAGCTCGGCGGCGACCTCCGGCTCGTAGTAGTAGTCGATGAGCTTCTCCGCGTTGCGCTTGTGGCGCGCGAGGTTGGGGATCATCAGTGATTCCGCCCAGAGCTCGGCACCCTCCTCGGGGACCACGAACTCGATCTCCGGGTTGTCGGCCTGGAGCTGGATGACGTCGCCCGAGTAGGCCTGGCAGGCGAGCACATCGCCGGTGGACAGGTCCTTGATGTAGTCGTTGCCGGTGAAGCGGCGGATGTGCCGCTTCTTCACCAGCTTCTCGACCTGGTCGCACACCAGGTAGAAGTCGTCCGGCCGCCAGCGGGTGATGTCGACGCCGTTGCCCTGCATCAGCAGGGCCATGGACTCGTCGAGCCCGGACATCAGCGTCACCTTGCCGCGCAGGTCGTCCGCCCACAGATCACTCAGGTGCTTGATCTCACGGCCGAGCTTCTTGCGGTTGTAGGCGATGCCGGTGATCCCGGACTGCCAGGGGACGCTGTGCAGCCGGCCCTTGTCGAAGGCGGGCGAGCGCAGCTGCGGATCCAGGTACTTGGCGACGTTCGGCTGCTTGGCCCGGTCCATCTCCTGCACCCAGCCCAGCCGCACGAACCGGGCGGACATCCAGTCGCTGATGACGATCAGGTCCCGGCCGGTCTCCTGGTGGTTCATCAGCGCCGGGCTGATCTTCCCGAAGAACTCGTCGTTGTCGTTGATCTCCTCGGTGTACGTGACGGAGATCCCGGTCCGCCTGCCGAACGCGTCGAGGGTGGGCCGCTTCGACTCGTCCTCGTCGTCGGTGTCGATGTACAGGGGCCAGTTCGCGAAGTGCAGGGTGTGGTCGCGCGCCGAGGTGTCGCGTCCGGCGCGGTCACCGGGCTCCACATAGGCGGCGGGCACTCCACAGCCGGCCAGCGTGACACCGGCCGCCGTGGCTCCGAAGGCGCGCAGCAGGGACCGGCGGGACATGGGGTTCTTCGGGGTTGCTCGCACCTGCGCAGGATGCCGGTCCGCCGGCGGCGGAGGCAATGGACCAACCGTCCAGCGCCACCGGCTCCGTCCGCACACCCTGTCGATGCCCCGGAACGGTCACGGCCCCGGGCGAAGGCGCCCGGGGCCGTGACCTGCCTGCTGACGGGATATCAGCCGTCGAGCGAGGTCATGACGTGCTTGATGCGGGTGTAGTCCTCGAAGCCGTACGCGGAGAGGTCCTTGCCGTAGCCGGACTTCTTGAAGCCGCCGTGCGGCATCTCGGCGACGAGCGGGATGTGGGTGTTGATCCACACGCAGCCGAAGTCGAGGTTCTTGGACATCCGCATGGCGCGGGAGTGGTCCTTGGTCCACACCGAGGAGGCCAGGGCGTACTCGACGCCGTTGGCGTACTCCACGGCCTGGGCCTCGTCCGTGAACTTCTGGACGGTGATGACCGGGCCGAAGACCTCGTTCTGGATGATCTCGTCGTCCTGCTTGAGGCCGGAGACGACGGTCGGGGCGTAGAAGTAGCCCTTGTCGCCGACCCGGTGGCCGCCCGCCTCGACCTTGGCGTGGGCGGGGAGCCGCTCGATGAAGCCGCTGACCTGCTTGAGCTGGTTGGCGTTGTTGAGCGGGCCGTAGAGCACGTCCTCGTCGTCCGGCTGCCCCGTCTTGGTGTCGGCGGCGGCCTTGGCGAGCGCGGTGACGAACTCGTCGTGGATGGACTCGTGGACCAGGACACGGGTGGCGGCGGTGCAGTCCTGGCCGGCGTTGAAGTAGCCCGCGACGGAGATGCCCTCGACGGCCTTGGCGATGTCGGTGTCCTCGAACACGACGACCGGGGCCTTGCCGCCGAGCTCCAGGTGGACCCGCTTGACGTCCTTGGAGGCGGACTCGGCGACCTGCATGCCGGCCCGTACCGAGCCGGTGATGGAGGCCATCGCCGGGGTGGCGTGCTCGACCATCGCGCGGCCGGTGTCCCGGTCGCCGCAGATGACGTTGAAGACGCCCTTGGGCAGGATCTGGCCGATGATCTCGGCGATCAGCACGGTCGACGCCGGGGTGGTGTCGGACGGCTTGATGACGACGGTGTTGCCCGCGGCGAGCGCCGGGGCGAACTTCCAGACGGCCATCATCATCGGGTAGTTCCACGGCGCGACCTGCGCGCAGACGCCGACCGGCTCACGCCGGACGATGGAGGTGAGGCCCTCCATGTACTCGCCGGCCGAGCGGCCTTCGAGCAGCCGTGCCGCACCCGCGAAGAAGCGGATCTGGTCCACCATCGGCGGAAGCTCTTCGGTACGGGTCAGTTCGAGCGGCTTGCCCGTGTTCTCCGACTCGGCGGCGATGAGGTCCTCGGCGCGCTCCTCGAAGGCGTCCGCGATCTTCAGCAGGGCCTTCTGGCGCTCGGCGGGCGTGGCGTCGCGCCAGGCGGGGAATGCGGCCGCGGCGGCGTCCATCGCGGCATCGACATCGGCCTGGCCGGAGAGCGGCGAGGTCGCGTAGACCTCTTCCGTCACCGGGTTGATCACGTCGATGGTCCGCCCGTCAGCGGCGTCCCGGAATTCTCCGTTGATGTAGTTGCGCAGACGGCGCACCTCGGTGGTCACAACCACCCCTCCTGTCGACACGTCCAATGGGTGAGATGCCCAGGGTAGTCGCTCGGGTGTCGCTTTCGACATGCCCAACCGCCGTGAACTTCGGATTCAGTTAGATCCGGACCTTCAAACAACGAATTTCATCGATCTGGGGTTGCCAGACAGACGAGTCCCGGTGCACAGTGGATGTGTGGCCAGTCGCAGCGCAGACTCCAGGACCGGGAACGGATCGTCACCAGCGGTCGATGCCGTCTCCCTCGCAATCATCGAGCAGCTCCAGGAGGACGGACGCCGTCCGTACGCCGCGATCGGCAAGGCCGTCGGCCTCTCCGAGGCGGCCGTGCGACAGCGCGTCCAGAAGCTGCTCGATCAGGGCGTGATGCAGATCGTCGCCGTCACCGATCCCCTCACCGTGGGGTTCCGGCGGCAGGCGATGGTGGGCATCAATGTCGAGGGCGACCTCGATCCCGTCGCCGAGGCGCTGTCGGCCATGGCCGAGTGCGAGTACGTGGTGATGACCGCGGGCTCCTTCGACCTGATGGTGGAGATCGTCTGCGAGGACGACGACCACCTGCTGGAAACGATCAACAAACGCATCCGGGCCCTCCCCGGCGTGCGCTCCACCGAGAGCTTTGTGTACCTGAAGCTCAAGAAGCAGACCTATATGTGGGGAACCCGATAGCCGTGAGCAAGGACCTCAGCCGAACCGCGTACGACCACCTGTGGATGCACTTCACCCGCATGTCGGACTACGAGAACGCGCCCGTTCCCACCATCGTGCGTGGCGAGGGCACCTACATCTTCGACGACCAGGGCAAGCGTTACCTGGACGGCCTGTCCGGCCTGTTCGTGGTCAACGCCGGTCACGGCCGTCACGAGCTCGCCGAGGCGGCCTACAAGCAGGGCCAGGAGCTGGGCTTCTTCCCGGTGTGGTCCTACGCCCACCCGAAGGCCGTCGAGCTGGCCGAGCGCCTCGCCGACTACGCGCCGGGCGACCTCAACAAGGTCTTCTTCACCACCGGTGGCGGCGAGGCCGTGGAGACCGCCTGGAAGCTGGCCAAGCAGTACTTCAAGCTCCAGGGCAAGCCGACCAAGTACAAGGTCATCTCGCGTGCGGTCGCCTACCACGGCACCCCGCAGGGCGCCCTGTCCATCACCGGCCTGCCGGCCCTGAAGGCCCCCTTCGAGCCGCTGGTCCCCGGCGCGCACAAGGTGCCGAACACCAACATCTACCGCGCCCCGATCCACGGCGACGACCCCGAGGCCTTCGGCCGCTGGGCCGCCGACCAGATCGAGCAGGAGATCCTCTTCGAGGGCCCGGAGACCGTGGCCGCCGTCTTCCTGGAGCCGGTACAGAACGCCGGTGGCTGCTTCCCGCCGCCGCCCGGTTACTTCCAGCGCGTCCGCGAGATCTGCGACAAGTACGACGTGCTGCTCGTCTCCGACGAGGTCATCTGCGCCTTCGGCCGTCTCGGCACGATGTTCGCCTGCGACAAGTTCGGCTATGTGCCGGACATGATCACCTGCGCCAAGGGCATGACCTCGGGCTACTCCCCGATCGGTGCCTGCATCGTCTCGGACCGCATCGCCGCGCCGTTCTACGAGGGTGACAACACCTTCCTGCACGGCTACACCTTCGGCGGCCACCCGGTCTCCGCGGCGGTCGGCCTCGCCAACCTCGACATCTTCGAGCGCGAGGGCCTCAACCAGCACGTCCTGGACAACGAGAACGCCTTCTTCACCACGCTGCAGAAGCTCCTCGACCTGCCGATCGTCGGCGACGTCCGCGGCAACGGCTTCTTCTACGGCATCGAGCTGGTGAAGGACAAGGCCACCAAGGAGACCTTCACCGACGAGGAGACCGAGCGCGTCCTGTACGGCTTCCTCTCCAAGGCGCTGTACGACAACGGCCTGTACTGCCGGGCCGACGACCGCGGCGACCCGGTCGTCCAGCTCGCGCCGCCGCTGGTCTCCGACCAGTCGACGTTCGACGAGATCGAGGGCATCCTGCGCACCGTCCTCACGGAGGCGTGGACCAAGCTCTGACCGGCACCCCGACCGGCCGGCCGACCACGGATCGGCCTCCGGCCGGCCGTCCGGCCGTCCGTCGGGCGGGTCAGGGGCCCCTGCGGCCCCGGCCCGCCCGACGGGCTTTCGGCTTGACCATCGCTTGACCACTGCTTGACCGGCTTCCAGCCGTCATCCTCATACGGTCCACACGGCCCGGATGCGCCCATTCGAGTGGGAAGGGGCGCACCCGGGCCGTGTGCTGTGCGCTCACCGCGGTTCGAATCCTTACGGTGCCGAGTGACCGATCGGCCCTGGCTTCGTTCCCCCGTACGGGGGACGGGAATTTCGATCTGAACCGAGGTGTACGCCATGGTGGCCCCGCCGGACAACGACGTGATCTGGGCACGTTCCCTGCACCATTCCCACAACGGCTCACCCGCGCTCGGCGGTGTCTCCCTGGGCGTCCGCGACGGCGAGATCCTCGCCGTGACCGGCCCCCGGGGCTGCGGCAAGACCACCCTGCTGCACTGCCTGTCCGGCCAGCTGGTGCCCGAGCAGGGCGAGGTGTGGTTCAACAGCGTCCCCGTCCACACCATGGGCCCCCGGCTGCGCGAACGGCTGCGCCGCGACCGGTTCGGCTGGATCGCCCCCGAGCCCCAGCTGGTGCCCGAGCTGAACACCTGGGAGAACACCGCACTCCCGCTGCTGCTGCGCGGCGCCTCGCACCGGGAGGCGAAGAAGACCGCCCTGGAGTGGCTGGAGCGGCTCGACATCGGCACCTGTGCCAGGCAGCGACCGCACACCCTGCTCCAGGGGCAGCGCCAGCGGATCGCCGTGGCCCGCGCCCTGGCGGCCGGCCCCACGGTGATCTTCGCCGACGAGCCGACCGCGACCCTGCACCGCAGCGACCGGACGCATGTGCTGCGCACCCTCACCAGCGCGGCCCGTTCGCACGGCATCACGATCGTGCTCGCCACCCACGACGCGGAGATCGCCGCCCTCGCCGACCGCACGGTCCCGCTGCTGGACGGCCGTCGCGTCGCCACCGTCGCCCTGCCCGCCGTGTCCGATACGGAGGGCCGCGCGGCGTGCTCGCTCTCCGTCTAGCCCGGGGTTCCCATCCGCTGGTCCTGCTGCGGCGGCTGCTGGTCGCCGCAGCCTCCGCCGGCGTCGGCTTCCTGCTGCTGTGCGCCCTCGGGTACGCCTCGGGGCATCCGGCGCACTCCACCGGGGCCGTGCTGCGCCTGCTGTGGTGCTTCGTGCCGTTCGCCGCCACCGTCCAGTTCGCGGTCGCGGTCGCGCGCACCGACCCGAGCACCCGGCCGCGCTCCGGACTGTCCGCGGTGGGCCTCGGACCGGTCCGGCTCGCGGTGCTCGCCGCGGTCTCCACCGCCGTCTCCTGCACCCTCGGATCGATGGTGGCGCTGCTGTTCTACCTGCATCTGCGCGGTGACCTGTCCGGGCTGCCGTTCGACGGCGCGGCGGCCGGACTGCTCGACGCCGAGGCCCCGCTGCCGCTCGCCGCCGCACTGGTGCTGCTGGCCCTGGTGCCGGTGGCCGCGGCGACGGCGAGCGCGTTCGCGCTGCGCGCCGAGCCGGTCTCGACGGCGGCTCCGGACGAGGCGTCCTCGGAGGTCCTGACGGAGCCGGAGGCGCCCGGACCCTCGGCGCCGCCCACGGGACTGCCGTGGGGCGTGGCACTGACCGCGGCGGGCCTCGCCATCGAGGCGTACATGAGCCGGGGCGACGGCCACAGCCTGCTCCCGCTGCCCGGCAGGCTCGACGCCACCCCGGCCGGGGTGCTGGCGGGGTGGACGCTGGCGGCGGCCGGGCTGGCCGTGGCGGGCCCGGGGCTGGCCCACCTGTGCGGGCGGCTGCTCCAGAGCGCGCGCCCCGGCGCCGTACGGCTGCTGGCCGGCCGGGTGCTCATGGACGAGTCGCGGCGGATCGGCCGGCCGCTCGGTGTGGTCTGCGCGGTACTGGCCGCGGTGGTCGCCGCCTACGCCCTGTACGGGACGCAGACCCGCCCGCTCGGCCCGCTGACGGTGCTGGGCGCGGTCCTCGTGCTCGGCTGCACGACGGCGACGCTGCTGACCTCGGCACTGGAGGCGCGGCAGGCCCGCGAGCAGACGGCACTGGCGCTGCTGCGGCTCGGCGCCCCGGTGTCGGCGCTGCGGGCCGCGACGGCCCTGCGCGCCGCCGCGCTGCTGATCGTCTTCGCCCCGCTGACCTGGCTGATCGCGGAGCTGGCGGCACTGCCGCTGACGGTCTGAGGACGCGCGCCGCGGGCCGGGCGCCGGCACCCGGCGGCTACGTAGCATGACAGCGTGGACAATCCGGACGAAAACGGTCCCCCGCCCGGCCCCGAGATCGAGTCGCTCGCCGCATTCGACGAGGCGGTCGCCTCGGGGTCGCTGGCCGGGCATCGGGTGCAGTCGGTCGACCTGACGGACCGCGGCGCCGCCCTGATGGCCGCCGACACGGCCGGCGCCGTCTTCCTCGGCTGCCCGATGGAGCCGGAGGCGGCGGCGAACGTGCGGGCCGACGGCGCGTTCGTCTTCCCGCCGGTGCCCGGGCTCCCCTTCGACCCGTACCGCGGCCTGCTCTACACCCCCGACGCGCTCTACGAGGGGCTGGCGGACGGCGGCTACGCGGCGACGCCGGACGCCCGCGCGTACCGCTGGTTCCAGCGGACCCGGGCGAACGGCGACACCTTCGCGTCGATGCTCCGGGCGCTGCACGACGACGCGGTCTCCGACGCGCTGGACGAATTCCTCACCGGCGCCCGCGTGGTCGGCGTGATGGGCGGCCACGCGACGGCCCGCGGCAGCGCCCCGTACGCCGCCGCGGCCCGGCTGGGGCGGACCCTGGCCCGGGACGGGCTCACGGTGGCCACCGGTGGCGGGCCCGGCGCGATGGAGGCCGCGAACCTCGGGGCGTACGTGGCGCCGCACCCCGATGCCGTGCTGGAGGAGGCCTGCGCACTGCTGGCCACGGCCCCCTCGTTCATCCCGTCGGTCACCGACTGGGCGCTGGCCGCCTTCGAGGTGCGCCGGCGCCGGCCGGGCGGTGGCGGTTCCGTCTCGATCCCGACCTGGTTCTACGGGCACGAGCCGCCGAACCCGTTCGCCGACCGCATCGCCAAATACTTCGCCAACGCGCTGCGCGAGGACGGGCTGCTCAGCCGCTCCACGGCGGGCGTGATCTTCCTGCCCGGCGCGGCCGGCACCGTACAGGAGATCTTCGACGACGCGACGCCGAACTACTACGGCTCGCCGGGCGGGCCGACCCCGATGGTGCTGGTCGGCCGCGCCCACTGGACGCGCGTCCTGCCGGCCTGGCCGCTGCTGCGCGCACTGGCCGCCGGCCGGGCGATGGAGTCCCGGATCGCGCTCGTGGACACGGTGGACGAGGCCCCCGGGGCACTGGCCCGGCTGTCGGCGAAGGCATAGGCCGGGCTCAGAAGGAGGCGAGCCGGGCCGCGAGCGCGTCGAAGAAGGCCTCCCAGCCGTCCTCGGCCGCCGCGTACTGCTCGGCCGTGAGGTTGCCGCCGCGCTGCCGGAAGACCAGCTCGGTGGTCCCGCCTCGGCGCTCGGTGAAGGTGGCGGTGACGGTCTCGCCCTCGATGTCGGCGGGCGCGGAGGCGTCCTTCAGGGTGAACACCAGCTTCTCGGGGGCCACCACCTCCCGGTAGACCCCGTGGAACGGCATCTCGGTGCCCGGCACCACGATGACCAGGCTCCAGGCGCCGCCCGGCCTGACATCCATCGACACCCGGTCGAGCGGCACCTCGGCGTCGCCGCCGTACCAGGCCGCGAAGTGCTCGGGCGTCGTCCAGGCCGCGAAGACCTTTTCCGGCGGGGCGTCGAGGATGCGGGTGATGTCGATGCCCTCGCGTGCTGACTCGGTCATGTCCCTGTCCTTCCCGGAGTCTTCCGGATCCGCTGCACGGCCCCGGGGCCGTCCGCGAGGACGTTCCGGGGGTTTCCCGGGGCGGCCGGCGCCGCACTCCGGGGCATCCGGCAATCCTCCGGCCGATGGGCGGCTCCCGCGACCGGTGGGCGCCGCCCCCGGTCGGCTCGCCCGGGGCGGACGGTCAGGGGCGGACGGTCAGGGGCGGGATGTCAGGGGCTGGCGGGCAGGACCACGGTCCCGGCCGCGTCGAAGCCGGCCCCGACCGTCGCCCCCTCCTCGGGGGCGTCCCGCAGCGCGCACTCCGCCTCCAGCTCCGGACCGTCCTTCGGCACCAGCCGCACGGCGACATGATTGCCCCGGAACGTACGCGTCCCGACCACACAGCGCAGCCCCTGGTCCGGGCCGCCGATCCGGACCCCGGCAGGGCGCACCAGCAGATCGCACTCCCCCTGCGGCGAGCCCCCGGGCACCGGCACCTCGCCCCACACCGTGTCGGCGACGGTGCCGCTCACCGTCGCCCCGACCACGTTGTCGAAGCCGAGGAACCGGGCGACGAAGGCGGAGGCGGGCCGCTGCCAGACCTCCAGCGGGGTGCCCACCTGGGCGATCCGCCCGTCCCGCATCACCACCACCCGGTCGGCCAGCGCGAACGCCTCGCCCTGGTCGTGGGTGACGGCGAGCACCGTCGTGCCCAGCCGGCCGAAGAGGCTGCGCAGCTCGACGACGAGCCGCTCGCGCAGACCTCGGTCGAGCTGGCCGAGCGGTTCGTCCAGCATCAGCAGCTTGGGGCTCGGGGCGAGTGCCCGCGCGAGGGCGACGCGCTGCTGCTCACCGCCGGACAGGGCGGCGACGGCGCGCCGTTCGGCGCCGGGCAGGCCCACCAGGTCGAGGAGTTCGCCGACCCTGCGCTCCTGGTCACGGCGCGAGACCCCGCGCATCCGCAGACCGAACGCCACATTGGCTCCGACATCGCGGTGCGGGAAGAGCTGGTGGTCCTGGAACATCAGGCCGAGCCCACGCCGGTGCACCGGCACCCCGGCCTGGTCCGCGCCGTCCAGCAGCACCCGGCCACCGTCCGGCGGGTGCAGTCCGGCGACCACCCGCAGCAGGGTGGACTTGCCGCTTCCGCTCGGCCCGAGCACACACACGATCTCGTGCTCGGCGACCTCCAGATCCACCGCGTCGAGCGCCGCCCGCTCGCCGAAGCGAACCGTGGCCGATTCCAGTGTCAGCATTTCTAGAACTCCCCGGACCGGTCCGTGCGGATACGTTCGAGCAGCAGCAGCGAGACGGCGCAGACCACCATCAGGATGGTGCTCAGGGCCATCGCCTGGCCGTAGTTGAGCTCCCCGGCCCGCCCCAGCAGCCGGGCCACGGCGACCGGCAGCGTCGGGCGGTCGGGCCGGGCGATGAACACCGTCGCACCGAACTCACCGAGCGAGACGGCGAACGCGAAACCGGCAGCGACCAGCAACGCCCGCCGCACCAGCGGCAGATCGACCTCCCGCCAGGCCCGCAGCGGCGAGGCGCCGAGCACCGCGGCCGCCTCCCTCAGCCGCCCGTCCACCGCGCGCAGCACGGGCAGCATGGTCCGTACGACGAACGGCACACCGACCAGCGCCTGGGCGAGCGGCACCAGGATCCAGGAGGTCCGCAGATCCAGCGGCGGCTTGTCCAGGGTGATCAGGAAACCGAAGCCGACGGTGACCGCGGACACCCCGAGCGGCAGCATCAGCAGCGCGTCGAAACCGCGCACCAGCCGGCCGGCGCGCCGGGTCAGCGCCGCGGCGGCGAGCCCGCCGATGACCAGCGCGATGACCGTCGCGACCAGCGCGTACTGCAGGGAGTTCCAGATCGCTTCGAGCGGCGCGACCAGGAACGTTCCGCCGCCCGCGTCCACGGACCCCAGCGCACGGTAGAAGTCGAGGCCGTGGCCGTCGGCGGTGTCCACGGAGCGCTCGACCAGCACCCCGAGCGGCAGCAGGATCAGCAGCAGCACGGTCAGCAGCACCCCGCCGAGCAGCGCCCACTGCCCGGCGCCGCGCGGCCTGCGGGCGGTCTGCGCGGGATCGACCAGCTTCAGCGCGGTCTCCCGGCGCCGTACGGTCCACGCGTGCACGGCGAGGATCGCGCCGACCGCGGCGAACTGCACCAGCGTCAGCACGGCGGCCGTCGGCAGGGCGAGCAGTTGCGCGGTCTGCCGGTAGATCTCCACTTCGAGGGTGGCGAAACCGGGGCCGCCGAGGATCTGCACGACCCCGAAGGAGGTGAAGGTGAAGAGGAAGACCATCAGCGCGGCGGCGGCCACGGCGGGTGCCAGGGCCGGCAGGGTTACCCGCCGCCAGGCGGCGAACCGTCCCGCGCCGAGCACCCTGGCGGCCTCCTCCTGCCGGGGGTCGAGCTGCGACCACAGCCCGCCGACCGTCCGTACGACCACCGCGTAGTTGAAGAAGACATGGGCGAGCAGGATCGCCCACACGGTGGTGTCGAGCCGTACGCCCCAGAGTTCGTCGAGGAATCCGCCGCGTCCCAGCAGCGCCAGGAAGGCCGTCCCGACGACCACGGTCGGCAGGACGAACGGCACCGTGACGACCGCCCGCAGCAGTTGTTTGCCGGGGAAGTCGAAGCGGGCGAAGACATAGGCGCCGGGCAGCGCGATCAGCAGGGTCAGCGCGGTCGAGGCGAGCGCCTGCCAGGTGGTGAACCAGAGGACGTCGCGGATGTCCGGCCGGGCCAGCACCTCGCCGATCCGGCCGAACTGCCAGACGCCGTCCACCTTCAGGCCACGGCCGACGATCGCGGCGACCGGATAGGCGAAGAACAGCGCGAAGAACGCGACGGGCACAGCCATCAGACCGAGCCGCACCGCGCTCCCGCGCCGGGCCTTCGCGCGGGCGGACCCCGGTGCGCGGGTGCGCCTTCCCGGGCCGCCCGACCCGCCCGCGTCCGCTCCGCGTACGGGGCTCTCGGCTACTTCACTACGAGCGAGGACCACGACTGGACCCACTGCTCACGGTTCTTGGCGATCCGGTCCGGGGCCACGGTCGTCGGGCTGTCCACCGTCGCGCCGAACTTCGTGAAGAGCTCCGGCAGCGCCGCGTCCTTGGTGACCGGGTTGACGAACATGTTGAGCGGCATGTCCTCCTGGAACTTCTTGCTGATCAGGAAGTCCAGCAGGGCCTTGCCGCCCGCCTCGTTCCTCGCACCCTTCAGCAGTCCGGCGAACTCGATCTGCCGGAAGCAGGTCCCGGTGGCGACACCGGTCGGCGCCTTCGCCGGCTGCGGCTTCGCGTACAGCACCTCGACGGGCGGGCTGGAGGCGTACGAGACGACGAGCGGCCGCTCCGCCTTGGCCTTCTTCCCGCCGGCCGAGCCGGAGAACTCCTCGTTGTACGCCTGCTCCCAGCCGTCGACGACCTTGACGCCGTTGCGCTCCAGCTTCTTCCAGTAGTCCTGGTAGCCCTTCTCGCCGTAGGTGGCGACGGTGCCGAGGAGGAAGCCGAGGCCGGGCGACGAGGTCCCCGCGTTCTCGGTGACGAGCAGGTCCTTGTACGCGGGCTTCGCCAGGTCGTCGAAGGACTGCGGCGGCGCGAGCTTCTTGTCCGCGAAGTAATTCTTGTCGTAGTTGACGCAGATGTCGCCGGTGTCGACCGGGGTGACCCGGTGCTTGTCGGCGTCGAGCAGGGTGTCCGCCGCGACCCGGTCGATGCCCTTCGCCCGGTACGGCGTGAACAGCCCGCTGTCGAGGGCGCGGGAGAGCAGGGTGTTGTCGACACCGAAGAACACGTCGCCGCGCGGGGAGCCCTTGGTGAGGATCTCCTGGTTGAGCGCGACACCCGCGTCGCCGCTCTTCAGCACCTTGACGGTGTATCCGGTCTCCTCGGTGAACTCCTTCAGTACGTCCTTGGAGGCGTTGAAGGAGTCGTGGCTGACGAGGGTCACGGTCTTGGAGCCCGAGCCCTTCGTGCCGCCGGAACCGGCGGCGGAGTCGTCGGAGCTCCCGCAGCCGGCGAGTGCGGTGACGCCGAGCGCGGCGGCGACGGCCGAAGCCGCGAGCTGCCTGGTCCTGCGCGTGGTGGTCATTGTGGATTCCTCCTGGGTTTTGGCCAGGAAGAGACGCGGCCCTGCCCGCGGGAAGCGGGCAGGGCGCAACAGCATGAGTTGATGACCGAACTTCCTACCCGGAATGACCCGGGCGAGGTTCAGAGGGTCTGCGGCCGACCTGTCCTCGGTGCCGCACTCTCAGCGCTGTGGCGCTCCCCTGTCGGAATATGAAGTTGATTTCGGGCCCAGATTACACGGGCCGTTTCCGCCTCAGCGCTCGGCTGCCGCCAGCTGCCCGCAGGCCCCGTCGATCTCCTGGCCGCGGGTGTCCCGCACGGTGACCGGCACCCCGTGGGCGGCGATCGCCTCGACGAACGCCTTCTCGTCCTCGGGCCGCGAGGCGGTCCACTTGGAACCGGGCGTGGGGTTCAGCGGAATCAGGTTGACGTGCACCCGCTTGCCCTTGAGAAGCCGGCCGAGCCGGTCACCGCGCCACGCCTGGTCGTTGATGTCGCGGATGAGCGCGTACTCGATGGAGATGCGGCGGCCGGACTTCTCCGCGTACTCCCACGCGGCGTCCAGCACCTCGCCGACCTTCCAGCGGGTGTTCACGGGTACGAGGGTGTCGCGCAGCTCGTCGTCCGGCGCGTGCAGCGAGACGGCGAGGCGGCACTTGAAGCCCTCGTCCGCGAAGCGGAGCATCGCGGGAACCAGACCCACGGTGGAGACGGTGATCCCGCGCTGCGAGAGCCCCAGCCCGTCCGGCTCCGGGTCGGTCAGCCGGCGGATCGCGCCGACCACCCGGTTGTAGTTGGCGAGCGGCTCGCCCATGCCCATGAAGACGATGTTGGAGAGCCGCGCCGGACCGCCGGGGACCTCGCCGTCGCGCAGCGCCCGCATGCCGTCCACGATCTGGTGGACGATCTCGGCGGTCGACAGGTTGCGGTCGAGACCGGCCTGTCCCGTGGCACAGAACGGGCAGTTCATCCCGCAGCCGGCCTGCGAGGAGATGCACATCGTGACCCGCTCCGGGTAGCGCATCAGGACGGACTCGACGAGCGTCCCGTCGTGCAGCTTCCACAGGGTCTTGCGGGTGGTGTCGTCGTCGCAGCTGATGTGGCGGACCACCGACATCAGGTCGGGGAACATCGCCTCGGCGAGCTTGGTCCGCGATCCGGCCGGGATGTTGGTCCATTCCGCCGGGTCGTGCGCGTACCGCGCGAAGTAGTGCTGCGAGAGCTGCTGGGCGCGGAACGGCTTCTCGCCGATCGCGGCGACGGCTTCCTTGCGCTCGGCGGGCGTGAGGTCGGCGAGGTGCCGCGGCGGCTTCTTGGCTCCGCGGGGCGCGACGAAAGTGAGTTCTCCGGGCTTAGGCATGGTTCTTCCAGTGTCGCAGACAGAACAGTGAGGGCCCGCCGTCCTGTGGACAGCGGGCCCTCACTCGTAAAGTCCCAGGTCAGGACCCTGTTCTCAGCTGGATCCGACGAACAGCACCAGCAGCAGCCAGACCACCGGGGCGGTCGGCAGCAGCGAGTCCAGCCGGTCCATGATGCCGCCGTGCCCCGGCAGCAGCGTGCCCATGTCCTTGATCCCGAGGTCCCGCTTGATCATCGATTCACCCAGGTCCCCGAGGGTGGCGCTGGCCGCGACCGCGAGCCCGAGCAGCAGCCCCTGCCACCAGGAACCGCCGTCGATCAGGAACTGCATGCACAGCGCACCGGCGACCATCGCGAAGGCGACGGCCCCGAGCAGGCCCTCCCGGGTCTTTCCGGGGCTGATGCGCGGCGCCAGCTTGTGCTTGCCGAAGCGCCAGCCGACGGCGTACGCACCCGTGTCGCTGACCACGGTCAGCAGCAGGAAGGTGAGCACCCGCTGCGGCCCGTCGTCGGCGGTCAGGAGCATGGCGACGAACGTGGCGAGGAACGGCACGTAGAACGCCGCGAACACACCGGCCGTGACGTCCTTGAGGTAGCCCTCGGGCGGTTCGGTCATCCGCCAGACGAGCACCGCGAGCGCGGTCAGCGCCATCGCCACCCAGGCGCCTTCGGCGCCCTTCGCGTAACCGGCCACCACCATCGCCGCGCCGCCCACCGCCAGCGGGACGAGCGGCGCCTTGATGCCCTTGCGCTCCTGGAGCCGTGAGGTGAGCTCCCAGAGGCCCACGACGACGGCGACCACGATCACACCGACGAAGACGGCCTTCACGATGAACAGGGAAGCGACGATGATGGCGCCGAGCCCCACACCGACCCCTATGGCGGCTCGCAGATCACGGCCCGCACGTTTCTTCTGCGGGGGCGGCGGCGCGGTGGACATGGGCTCCTGCGGCTTCTCGTCACGGAACAGGGGGCCGCCGCTCGGGCGTCCGGCCCCCTGGTCCCGGTCATCACGGTCGTCAGCGTCTCTACCTGCGTCGGGATCGTCCGGCACGATGGGCATGGGCCGAGTCTGCTGGGCGCCATGCACATCGTATGCAGGACCCGCCGGAGCAGCCTGCATCTCGGGCACACCCCAGTGGCCGGCTCCCTGCGGGGCGCCCCAGGAAGAGTCGTTCATCAGACTTCGAGCAGCTCGGCTTCCTTGTGCTTGAGCAGCTCGTCGACCTGCGCGACGTACTTCGCGGTGGTGTCGTCGAGCTCCTTCTCGGCGCGGCGCACCTCGTCCTCGCCCGACTCCTTGTCCTTGACCAGCTTGTCGAGGGTCTCCTTGGCCTTGCGGCGCACGGCGCGGATGGAGATCTTGGAGTCCTCGGCCTTGCTCTTGGCGACCTTGATGTAGTCGCGGCGGCGCTCCTCGGTGAGCTCCGGGAAGGTCACCCGGATGATGTTGCCGTCGTTGCTCGGGTTGACGCCGAGGTCCGAGTCGCGGATGGCCTGCTCGATGTTGCGCAGCGCGGTCTTGTCGAACGGCGTCACGACGGCCATGCGCGGCTCGGGCACCGAGAACGAGGCGAGCTGGTTGATCGGGGTCAGCGCGCCGTAGTAGTCGGCGACGATCTTGTTGAACATCGCCGGGTGCGCACGGCCGGTACGGATCGCGGCGAAGTCCTCTTTCGCGACGACTACGGCCTTCTCCATCTTCTCCTCGGCCTCGAGGAGGGTTTCTTCGATCACCACGTGCTCCTGCGTGTCTTGAGTGGGCCCGTCGTGCTGGGGCCCGGCGGGTCCTGCGTCGCGTCCTCACCTGCACGGTGTCCGACCGGCAGGCCGTTGTCCATCCTTCGGGGCCGGTCCCGGGGTTTCCCCGGGGGCCCGGACCTCCCCGTCGTACTCCGGGAAGGTCCCCCGGTCCTCAGACCCGGGTGCTCCGGTCACTCACGAGCGTGCCGATCTTCTCACCCTTGACCGCGCGGGCGATATTGCCGGTGGCGGTCAGCTCGAAGACGAGGATCGGCAGGTCGTTGTCGCGGCAGAGCGTGATGGCGGTGGCGTCGGCGACCTTGAGATCGCGGGCGAGAACCTCGCTGTACTCGAGCGCGTCGAACTTCACCGCGTCGGGGTTGCTCTTCGGGTCGGAGTCGTAGACCCCGTCCACCCCGTTCTTGCCCATGAGGAGACCCTCCGCGTCGATCTCCAGGGCGCGCTGGGCGGCAGTGGTGTCGGTGGAGAAGTACGGCATCCCCATGCCGGCGCCGAAGATGACGACGCGGCCCTTCTCCAGGTGGCGCACGGCGCGCAGCGGGATGTACGGCTCCGCGACCTGCCCCATGGTGATGGCGGTCTGGACGCGGGAGTCGATGCCTTCCTTCTCCAGGAAGTCCTGGAGCGCCAGGCAGTTCATGACCGTGCCGAGCATGCCCATGTAGTCGGACCGGGCCCGGTCCATGCCGCGCTGCTGGAGCTCGGCGCCGCGGAAGAAGTTGCCGCCGCCGATGACGATCGCGATTTCCGCGCCGTCACGGACGACCGCCGCGATTTCCCGGGCGATGGCGTGTACGACGTCGGGGTCGACACCGAGACCCCCGCCGCCGGCGAACGCCTCTCCGGACAGCTTCAGCATGAAGCGTCCGGCCACCTTGCCGTCGTCGCGCTTGTGGTCACCTTTTGCGGCGTCCGCGCCCTTGTTCATGGAGATTCTCCTCGTGCACATACGAAGAAGGCCATTGCCGGTGGGTCTGGTGTCCCTCAGCGGCAATGGCCTCCTCGTCAGATCTGCGGTCGTACGGCGTGAGTGCGGCCGACGACTGCACTAGACCCTATCGGGGTCCACCGTTGTTCGCGGACGGACTCAGATGCCGACCTTGATGCGCGTGAAGCGCTTCAGGGTGACACCGGCCTCGTCCAGAACCTTCTGGACGGACTTCTTGTTGTCCAGCGCGTACGGCTGGCCAAGAAGGGTGGCCTCCTTGAAGAAGCCGTTGACGCGACCCTCGACGATCTTCGGGAGCGCGGCCTCGGGCTTGCCCTCGGCGCGCGTGGTCTCCTCGGCGACGCGGCGCTCGGCCTCGACGACCTCGGCCGGGACGTCCTCGCGGGACAGGTACTTCGGGGCGAACGCGGCGATGTGCTGCGCGATGCCCTTGGCCAGCTCGGCGTCAGCCTTGTCCAGCTCGACCAGAACACCGATCTGCGGCGGCAGGTCGGGCATGGTGCGGTGCATGTACGCGGAGACGTACGCGCCGGAGAACTGCGCGAAGCGGTCCAGGACGATCTTCTCGCCGAGGTTGGCGTTGGCCTCGTCGACGTACGCCTGGACGGTCTTGCCGGCCTCGATCTCGGAGGCGAGCAGCGCCTCCAGGTCGGCCGGGGAGGTCGCGGCGACGTGGGCGGCGAGCGTGTTGGCGACAGCCTGGAACTTCTCGCCCTTGGCGACGAAGTCCGTCTCGCACTTCAGCTCCAGCAGAACACCGGACGTCTGGTCCTCGGAGATGAGGGAGACGACGGCGCCGTTCTCGGCAGAACGGCCCTCGCGCTTGGCGACGCCCTTCTGACCCTTGATACGGAGCGCCTCGACGGCCTTGTCGACGTTGCCGTCGGCCTCGTCGAGCGCCTTCTTGCAGTCCATCATGCCGGCGCCGGTCAGCTCGCGGAGCTTCTTGACGTCAGCGGCGGTGTAGTTCGCCATGAGTCTGTATTTCTCTCTCGAAGTCTGAAAGATCTACGGGTGAACGGCGGGGGCGGTGCTTGTGGCACCGGCCCCCGCCGTCATCAGCCGTGACGGGTGTCAGGCCTGCTCGGCGTCCGCGGCCGGGGCCTCGGCAGCGGGGGTCTCGACAGCAGCCTCGGCGGCGGGGGCCTCGGCGGTCTCGGCGTCCGCGACCTTCTCGGTCTCGGCGGAGGTCTGGACCTCGGCGTCGGCCTTCTTGTCGCCCTCGAGCAGGTCGCGCTCCCACTCGGCGAGCGGCTCGCCGGCGGCCTTCTCGCCCGGCTTCGAGTCACCGGTGGCGGCACCGGAACGGGCGATGAGGCCCTCGGCGACGGCGTCGGCGATCACGCGGGTGAGCAGGGTGACGGAGCGGATCGCGTCGTCGTTGCCCGGAATCTTGTAGTCGACCTCGTCGGGGTCACAGTTGGTGTCGAGGATCGCGACGACCGGGATGTGGAGCTTGCGCGCCTCACCGACGGCGATGTGCTCCTTCTTGGTGTCGACGATCCAGACGGCGCTCGGCACCTTCTGCATCTCGCGGATACCACCGAGGGTCTTCTCCAGCTTGGCCTTCTCGCGGGAGAGAACCAGGAGCTCCTTCTTGGTGAGGCCGGAGGCGGCCACGTCCTCGAAGTCGATGAGCTCAAGCTCCTTCAGACGCTGAAGGCGCTTGTAGACGGTGGAGAAGTTGGTGAGCATGCCACCGAGCCAACGCTGGTTGACGTACGGCATGCCGACGCGCGTCGCCTGCTCGGCGATGGCCTCCTGGGCCTGCTTCTTCGTACCCACGAACATGATGGAGCCGCCGTGGGCGACGGTCTCCTTGACGAACTCGTAGGCGCGGTCGATGTACGACAGCGACTGGAGCAGGTCGATGATGTAGATGCCGTTGCGCTCGGTGAAGATGAAGCGCTTCATCTTCGGGTTCCAGCGACGGGTCTGGTGACCGAAGTGGACGCCGCTTTCCAGCAGCTCCCGCATCGTGACGACGGCCATGGCCGTACTCCTTGAGGTGCTCGGTTGTCGCGACCGCAGGATTGCTGCCGCGCCTGACGCCCCGACGCGCCGTGCCACGAGGGACCGAGGAGCGCGGCCACCGTCCGCGAAGAGGGAGGTGGCGGGGCGTGCGAAGTCGACCCGGTGACCCGGATCGCCATAGGAAGTGTACGGGACGGCCCGAGTGCCGGGTGACGGCGCTGTCCACAACCGGTTGGTTGTCCACAGATCCGGTTCATGATCCCCGCGGACCGGGGGTCTGCGGGACGGTTCTGCCATGCGATGCACACCTGATCCGACCACCCTGACCGACCCGACCGACCCGACCGACCTGGTGGTTGCGGGTGCGGGCGCCCGTCGCGGCAGAGCTGCTCCCCGGGTGCGGGAGGTGCTTGTCGTGGCGGTGGTGGCCCTGCTGGCGGTGGTGGCGGTGGTGGTGTGCGGTCCGCCGGCCGGCGCGGCCGGCACACCGACGCCGACACCCGCCCCCGCACCGGAGCCGGGGAGGGGGACGGGGGCGGCGCCGGGGCCAGGACCGGATGGCGACCGGAGCTGGCCGCTCGCCGGGCCGCCCGCGGTCGTACGGAGCTGGGAGCCCCCGGCCGGACCCTACGGGCGGGGCCATCGCGGGGTCGACCTCGCCGCGGAGCCGAGTGCGGCGGTGCTCGCCGCCGCCTCGGGGCAGGTCTCGTTCGCGGGGCGGGTGGCGGGACGCGGGGTGCTGGCGATCGAGGTGGCCGGCAGCGGTGATCCGCCGCTGCGGACCACGTACGAACCGGTGCGCGCGCTCGTCGCGAAGGGGGAGAAGGTGACGGCGGGGCAGGTGGTGGCGGTCGTGGAGGCGGGGCCCTTCCACTGCGCGGCGGGCTGTCTGCACTGGGGACTGCGGCGCGGTGACACATATCTGGATCCGCTGTCGCTGCTGCCGCCGTCACTGCTGCGACGGGGTCCTTCCCGGCTGCTCCCGGTGTTCGGCGTACCCGAGCCCGGACCCGCGCACTCCGCCGGAGGGACCGGGGACGGGCTCGCCGCCCCCGGCGTTCTGCTCGCGGCCGCCGCGTCGCGACGGCGGCGTCAGCCCCGTGCGCCCTGGACGCCCCGCAGGATCATGGCGACGGCGGTGTCCGCGATCACGGCCGGCTCCTCGGCGACGGCCAGTTCGATACGTCGCACCGCGGCGTCCACCGAACCCTGGAGCAGCATCGCCGCCAGCCTCGGCTGCGCGTGGCCGAGGTCGCCGAGCGCCTCCACGATCATGGCGATCAGCCCGCCGTGCGCGGCCCTGATCTTCTCGCGCGCCCCGGCGTCCAGTTCGCTCGCCGAAATGGCGACGACCGCCCGGTGGCGACGGTCCCCGACGAGGTCGAGCTGCCGGCGCACATAGGCCTCGATCTTGCCCTCGGGCGTCGTGGCCTGCTCCATCGCGTTCTCGACCTCGGCCGCCCAGATGGGGAAGTCGACGGCGCAGAGCTCTTCGACGACGGCCGCACGGGAGCGGAAGTACTCATACACGGAGGACCTGGCGAGGCCCGTGCGTTCGGCGAGGGCGGGGAAGGTCAGCGCTTCCGTACCTCCCTCGGACAGCAGGGAGCGTGCGGCGTCCAGGAGGGCGCCGCGCTGCATGGTCCGGTGCTCGGCCACCGAGGCCGCTCGAATCCTGGGCACGCGTCCACTGTACGGCGACCGATGTTCGAGGGGGCGGGTGCGGCCCGGATCGATGGCCGAAGCAGTCATGGCCGGCACCGGCCGCGAGCGGGGCTCAGCGTCCGGCGTCGGCCAGCTTGGCGCGCAGTTGCAGCACCGATTTGGTGTGGATCTGGCTGACCCGGCTCTCGGTGACCCCGAGGACATTGCCGATCTCGGCGAGGGTGAGGCCCTCGTAGTAGTAAAGCGTGACAACGGTCTTCTCACGCTCCGGGAGCGTGTTGATGGCCCGGGCCAGCAACCGTCTGAGCTCCCGGTCCTCGGCGACCTCCACCGGATTGTCGGCAGCGGTGTCCTCAAGGGTGTCCATCAGGCTGAGCCGGTCGCCGCCCTCGCCGCCGACATGCAGCAGCTCCTCCAGCGCGACCACGTTCGCCAGCGACAACTGGCTGAAAACCGCGTGCAGTTCCTCCAGCGCGATGCCCATCTCCGCGGCGACCTCCGCCTCGGAAGGGGTACGCCGCAGCTGCGCCTCCAGCGTGGCGTAGGCGCGCTCCACCGCCCGCGCCTTCTGGCGCACCGAGCGCGGGATCCAGTCCAGTGCCCGGAGTTCGTCGATCATCGCGCCCCGGATGCGGGTGATCGCGTAGGTCTCGAACTTGATCGCGCGCTCGATGTCGAACTTCTCGATCGCGTCGATCAGTCCGAAGACCCCCGAGGAGACGAAGTCCGCCTGCTCGACGTTGGAAGGCAGACCCACGCTCACCCGGCCCGCCACGTACTTCACCAGCGGCGAGTAGTGCAGGATCAACTGCTCCCTCAGCCGCTCGTCGCCCGTGGACTTGTACGAACGCCACAACTCGTCGAGCGAGGAGGGGGCAGGGGGACGCACAGTGCCACGCGCAGCCGGTGGTGCTGCCGCGCGGTCAGACCCGGAGGTGTGCTGGGGCATGTGGTGCCTTGAGCCGTTCTGCTGTGAAGTGCTGGGACGTTTGTCTGAGTCGGAACCCTTGTGAGCGTAGCGTGACCATAATGTCGCGGTCCGCGCAGGATAGAGGATCGGCGCTGTGCGAATCCGGTCGATCCGGCATGGCCGAGGTCCGGGGCCGTCGCCGTGCGCGTCGGCCCCGGAGGCGTCACCGAAGGTCCGCCGAGGTCATCGGCATCACCTTTTCACCCGAATGCTCCAGGTCAAGTACCGCCTCGCCGCGCGTCGCCATTGCAAGTCGGTCGCGGCGTCAACTGCCATCCATCGCCATCCCGTTCGACGAACCCCAGTGAGTGCAGTTCGTACAGCCTGCCGAGCGCTTCGTCGGTGCTGGTCCCGGCGGCGCGGGCCACATCACGCCCGCTGAGGGCACCCCGGTACGGCAGGGCGTCGAGGACTCTGGCGGAGACCGCGTCGAGCAGGTCCCTGGGGTGCACGGGGCCGCTTCTGGCCGGGGCCAGTTCCCCGATGTCCCCCACCAGTTCGGCGACTTCGGCGGCATCGGTCACCAGGATGCCCTCTCCGCGCAGGAGTTCATGGACCCCTGCCGACAGCCCACTGGTGGCGGGTCCGGGCACGCCCATGGTGAAGCGGCCGAGCCGCTGTGCGCAGCGCGCGGTGACGAGTGAACCACTGCGGTATTCGGCCTCGACGACGACCGTCCCGCGCGTCAACGCGGCGATGACCCGGTTCCGGAGGATGAATCTGCCGCGGGTGGGATGATCGGACGGTGGTAATTCGCCGATGACGAGCCCCTGTTGCGCGATCCGTCCGATCAGCTCGGCGTGTCCCCGGGGGTAGGGGACGTCCACCCCGCAGGCCAGGACCGCCATCGTCGCCCCGCCGACGGCGAGCGCGCCCCGGTGCGCCGCCCCGTCGACCCCGAAAGCGGCTCCCGACACGACCACCCACCCCAGCTCCGCGAGTCCCGCGCCGAGGCCGGCCGCCATGTGCGATCCGTAGGAGGTGCAGGCGCGGGCGCCGACCACGGCGACCGAGCGCAGCGCCCAGAGGCGTAGATCGCGGGGGCCCCGCACCCACAGGCCGGTCGGCCTGGCGTCCCCGAGGTCATCGAGCTGGCTGGGCCATTCCCGGTCCCCCGGGCAGATGAACCGCCCGCCGAGCGCGGCGACCGCCGAGAGGTCCCGGCCGGGGTCGGCGCTCTCGGCCCGCAGCCGGTACCCGGCGAGCCGCTTCGGGGTCATTCCGCCCAGCTGCTCCGCGGTGCCGTCCCCGGTGGTGATCCGCCGTATCAGCTCGACGGCGCCGCACTCACGCAGCCAGCGGCCGCCGCGCTCGTCCCCCGGTTCGATGATGCGGGTCAGCGCGGCCCGCGCCAGCCGCTCCTGACCACTCACCGCCGCCCCAGGCCCCGCTCCGGCACCGGGCTCCTCCCCCGTGCCGTGTTCCGGGCCCCGCCCCCGTGCCTCCACCGACGGGTCCTCCACCCGCCACTTCATGACGGCGTCCCTGCGTTCATCAGGGCGCCCCGTGGAATCCCGGTGCGCAGTTCCAGCGCCACCGCGATGTCGGAGGCGTCCGGGCGGTCGGCGCCGCGCAGATCGGCGACCGTCCACGCCACCCTGAGCACCCGGTCCAGGCCCCGCGCGGTGAGCGTGCCGCGTTCCATGTCCCGTTCGGCCTCCATCAGCGCGCCCGGGGCCGCGACCAGCCTGGTCCTCAGCTCATGCCCGGGCACCTCGCTGTTGGTGGACCACGCGGTGCCCGCGAGCCGCTCCGCGGCCCGCTCCCTGGCCTGCCGGACCCGGGCCGCCACGGCGGCCGTCGACTCGCCCCGGCCGCCCTGCCCCATCAGGTCCTCGCGCCTGACCGGATCGACGAGCACCCGTAGATCGACCCGGTCGAGCAGTGGCCCGGAGAGCCTCGCCTGATAGCGCCTGACCGCGGATGGCGGGCATTCGCAGCCGGCGCCGCTGAGGCTGTGCCGGCCGCAGGGGCACGGGTTGGCGGCCAGCACCATCAGAAATCTGGCGGGCAGCCGCACCACCCCGGCGCTCCGTGCCACCACCACATGCCCCGATTCCAGCGGCTGGCGCAGCGCGTCCAGCGCCCGCACCGAGAATTCGGGCGCTTCGTCCAGGAAGAGAATTCCCCGGTGAGCCAGCGAGGCCGCACCGGGCCTCGGCAGTCCGTTGCCACCGCCGACCAGCGACTGCATCGTCGCCGAGTGGTGGGGTGCGCAGTAGGGCGGCCGGCTGACCAGTGGCTCTCCCGGCGGCAGGATGCCCGCCACCGAGTGCACGGCGGTCACCTCCAGGGATTCCTTCCTGGTCAGCTCCGGCAGGATGGCCGGCAGCCGCTCGGCCAGCATGGTCTTGCCGGCGCCCGGCGGACCCGAGAGCAGCAGGTGGTGACCGCCCGCCGCGGCGACCTCCAGAGCCATGCGGGGCCGCTCCTGCCCCGCCACGTCCGCCAGATCCGGCGGACTCCCGTCGCCCTGCCCGGCGCCGCGGGCGAGCCCGGTGCCGATGCCCGCACCGGGCACCATCAGCCCGGCCAGCATGGTGTCGGGGCGCCCCTCGTCGTGTGCCTGCCGCTCGCCGGGCACCGGCTCGTCGCAGAGCACGGCGATCAGCTGCCGCAGGCTCCGTACCCCGAGGACGGAGACCCCGGGGACCAGCGCCGCCTCCCCCGCGGTCTGCTCGGGCACGACGACCTGCCGGTACCCGGCCTCCGCCGCGGCGAGCACGGCCGGCAGCACACCGCGTACCGGCCGCACCCGGCCGTCGAGCCCCAGCTCACCGATCATCACCACATCGGCGATGGAAGCCGGATCGATCCGCTCGGCCGCCCCCAGCACCGCACAGGCGACGGCGAGGTCGAATCCGGATCCGCCCTTCGGCACCGAGGCCGGTGACAGGCCCACCGTGAGCTTCTTCTGCGGCCACTCGGCCCCCGAGTTCACCACCGCGGCCCTGACCCGGTCGCGGCTCTCCACCAGGCTCTTGTCCGGCAGCCCCACCAGGGTGAACGCGGCCACCCCCGCCTCCAGGTCCGCCTGGACCTCCACCACCACACCCTCGACGCCGACCAGCGCCACCGAGCACGCCCGCGCGAACCCCATCAGGCCACCCCCCGAGCGTGCTCGGCCACGGGTGCTCCGCGCCTGGGCAGCACCACGCCGACCAGGTCGATCCGGACGCCGCCGGGCGGTGGTCCGCCGTGCCGGTCGATCCAGATACCGGCCAGCCGCCGCAGCCGCTCGGCCTTGACCGGCGTGACGGCCGCCATCGGATGCTCGAACGCGCCCGCCCTGCGGGTCTTCACCTCGCAGACCACGAGCGCGTCGCCGTCCATCGCGACGATGTCGATCTCACCGGCGCGACAGCGCCAGTTCCGTTCCAGTACGGACATGCCGGCGCCGGCCAGCAGCCGCACCGCCAGATCCTCGCCGTACCGCCCGAGTGCCCCCCGTGCGTTCATTTCGGCACCACCTCCGGGACCGACTCTGACGCGTCCGGTCCCGATCGGTGGATCTTGGTGGAAAACCCTGGGATTGTGGATATCCCGGCCACCCGGAAGTGGGAATCAAGGGCGAATCAACGCCCTCGGGAGTGGGCTCAGCCGCCCGGAAGTTCGAGATCGCTCTTGTTGAGCTCCTCGATGTTGACGTCCTTGAACGTCAGCACCCGTACCTGCTTGACGAACCGCGCGGGCCGGTACATGTCCCAGACCCAGGCGTCCGCCATCGATACTTCGAAAAACACCTCGCCCTGAACCGAGTGCACCTGCATCTCGTAGTCGTTGGTGAGGTAGAAGCGCCGTTCGGTCTCGATCACATATTTGAACAGACCGACGACATCTCGGTACTCCCGGTAGAGCTTCAGCTCCATCTCGGTCTCGTACTTTTCGAGGTCCTCGGCGCTCATTGGCATGTTCCCCTTCAGCCGTGCGTCCCCCCATTGTGCGCCAGGCCCCCGGCCCCCTGGGCGCTTAGGCGATTTCGGGGTCGAGAACCAGCGGCGTACGCGGAGGACCCTCGTCGAGCAGCGTGCGCAGCAACTCGGCGAGCCTGGTCGGGTACACCGTCTCACGCGCCGCCGACAGTTCGGCGGAGGTCCACCACCTCAGACCCGTGACACTGCGTTGCTCCAGCCCGGTCTGCCCACTGGTGTCGGTGACGGTCTGCCTGGTACGGGCCAGGAAATACCACTCGTCCTGGTCCCAGCGGCGTCCGTCGAACGGGAACGAGCACATTCGCTGCCAGAGCAGCGGCCCCAGCTCGACGTCGGTGATCCCGGTCTCCTCCGTCAGCTCGCGCAGCGCGGCCTCCTCCCGGGTCTCGTCGCCCTCCACGCCGCCGCCGGGGGTGAACCACCAGGTGCTCGCCGGGTCCGCCGGTTCGAAGCCGTGCATCAGCAGGATCCGGTCGTCGGGGTCCAGGAGGACCACGCGGGCGACCTTCCGCTTCTCAGTGCGCACCGGCGGGCACCTTTCCGCCCTTGTTCCGTGACGCCCGCGAGGCCCGTGCCGCGATCGGGCCGTACGCCGCGCCGCCCAGGATGAGCACCACGCCCACGAGCACCGCCGCGAGCTGCAACCGCAGCGGTCCGGGCGACGACACCCCGCCGGGGAGGGCGGCGAAGGCCTCGGGCCGCTCGACCATGCCGTTCATCGGCCAGGCGATGGCGTCCACCCGGGCCTGTACCGCGTCGCGGGGGACGGAGCCCTGCCCGGCGTCCTCCAGGTGGACCCGGGAGTCCAGCGACGCGGTGCGCTCGTCGCCCAGCAGGAAGAGCTGCCCCTTGGGCACCTCCGCCGTGAAGTTCTCCGCCGAGGCGAGGCCCTTGCTGTGCAGATACGGTTCGTCAATGGGCTTGCCGTTGACGGTGAGCCGGCCGCCCTTCTCGCAGCAGGCGATCCTGTCGCCGCCGATCCCGATGACCCGCTTCACCATCGGCATGTCGCCCCACGCCGGATCGGTGAAGACCACCACGTCGCCGCGGCGCACCTCGCTGCCGTCGATCCGCTGCGCGAGTACCCGGTCGCCGGAGTTCACCGTCGGTGTCATCGACCGGGTCGGCACCGTATACGGCTTGTACACCACCGCCGCCCAGGCGAACCCGCCGAGGAAGAGCACACAGCCGACGGCCACGGCCAGCCCCAACAGCATGCTGCCGAGACGGCCGTGGCCGTCACTCGTACGTCCTTGTCCGCTCATCCCAGCGTCCCCCCACTCCGGAGATCGACAATCGCTGATCCGAGTCGGCACCCTACCCGGCGGTACGCCCGCCGGTCAGCCTCCTGCGGCGCCACAGCACGAGAGGCAGCGCACCCGCGATGCCGACCGCTCCCGGGGCCAGGCCCGCCACCGCGCTGATCCCCGGCTGGTCGAAGGTGTCCGGGACCGGCAGCGTCGCCCAGCGGTTGATCGGCCATGCCACGACCACGGCCCGTCCCACGACGTCCTTGACGGGCACGAAGCCCTTGGTCGCCTCGTCGGTGTGGTAGCGCGAGTCCAGGGAGTTCTGCCGGTGGTCGCCCATCACCCAGATCTTGCCCTCGGGCACCTTCAGCGGTCCGAAGGGCTTGTCGTCACAGGCCGTGTTGCCGGGGAAGATGTACGGCTCGTCGAGCGCCTTCCCGTTGACCTTGACGGGACCGCCCTTGGCGCACTCCACGGTGTCGCCGCCGACCGCGATCGTCCGCTTGATCAGGTCCTTCTCCTTGGACGACGGCATCAGGCCGATGAAGCTCAGGAAGTCCTGCACCACGTTCGACTCGGGGGTCGGCTCCCCGGCGAGCCAGTTGTCCGGGTCGTGGAAGACGACGACCTCGCCGCGCTCCGGCTCCCCGCCGAACCACGGTGTCAGCTTGTCCACCAGCAC